>JBFXHW010000001.1:0-48044 GCA_050176605.1 Sphingobium sp.
GAACGCCCACAACAGCACGGCGGAAATGACCATCCACAGCGCGCTGTTGGTAAAGGCGACATTATATCCGCCCAGCGCCCAGTGATCGGTACCGAACAGCGGCTCGATCGCAAACTGGTGCATCGGGTCGATTTTGCCGGATTCTGCCACGCTCTAGCCCCTAAATCCCAACCATATCCTGCAACGAAAGCGCCCTCATTGCTTCGGGCGCTGCGTCGAAAGCCTGATGATGTTCCTGAAGGCCACGATTATCCCCAGAAAGAGGAAGACCAGCAGGAGCCAGGGTTGCGTGCCGAGGAAGCGATCGAGGACCCACCCCACCAGCGCGCCACCGGCAAGTCCCCCGATCAGCTCGGCCAATACGCGATTGCCAAGGCGGGTGTTTTCATCCGCCTTCTCATCGCGCTTGCCGGTTCTGACCCTTTCGGTGTGCTCCGCCTGTTCGATTCGCTTTTCCAGCGAAGCGATGCGTGGATCTTCACCAATGGGGTCTTGCCCGGGCTCGATTTCCGACATTTCCTGCCTCCTTTCCCATTTTTCGGCATGGGAAGGGAACGCATGAACTGCAAAAACCGCACCCGTCAAGGCGCGGCCCGTTTAGAAAGCGTGTCAGCGCAAGTCAACCGGCGTAATGCCCCTGTTGACCGCTATGTGCTGCAGCGCGGCAAAAAGGCCGCGCTCAGCCCGCCGTCGTGCAATAATCCGGCAGGGAAATCGGTCCTGCTCCCTTGGTCTGCCAGGGGCCTGAGCCGATTCGATAGACCTGCCCGGTCTTCACCCGCGTCGCCAGTGTCTGGCAGCCGGTGGCCGCGGCGGCGTCCGCGACCGTGACACCGCGTTTGGCGGCGAGATCGGTATAGGCCGCGCGGCGCTTGATGTTGATCGCGTCCACCTCGGCACGGATGGCATCGCTCACCGTCCCGGCGATGCCGAGATAGCCGTCGGCTTGCTCGCCGACGCTGCCAGCGGCCAGCGCCTGCGAAACCTGCGCGCGGACGGGGGCCGAAAAGGCGAAACCGGCGGCGAGAACGCCGAGCGCGGCTGCTGCGAATAGGGTTTTGCGTGTCATTGCGGGAACAACTCCGGATTGTTTTCGATAAGGTCTTGTGCGTCCTTTTGCAGGCGCACGATTACTTCCTGCTGCACCTTGACGTTGAGATTGATCTCGATCGGCTTTTCCGGTGCCTTCACGGTTATGCAGGCGCTCAGCGGCAATGCCAGCGCAAGCAAGGCCGGAAAGGCGACGGTGGGGCGAACATGGCGTTCGATCTCCTCGTGAAATTCGGTCATTTTCCCTCCCTTGGTGGCATAGTGTCGCTTTCGCGGGGCTGAACGGCAAGTCTGTTTTCACGCACCGTGGTCACCTGCTCGCCGAGCTGCTGGCGAACAAGCAGGCCGGGGTCATAGAAGGAACGGGCCGTATTGAGCAGGCCACGGAACGGCGCCTCTATCTTCACATTGAAAATGAACGGCAAACCGATGAACTGGCTGGCAATCGGCTTGGGTACGCTGGAAAGTTCGCCGCGATTGACGCCGTTGAAGGCCACCTGCGTCACCACTTCCCCGTCGATCGCGCCGTCCATCAGGATGGTGAGGCATTTATACTGGAGGTCCTTGAGCGCGTCGAAGGCGACCTTGCCCATGAAGCCCACATCCTCGTTCGAGACCTGCCCGACATAGGAAAGCCTGCCGCCCTGCCTGTTCCGGTCGCAGGGAATGTCTAGCCCCTCGATACGGTCGATGATGAACGGCGGCATCCCGTTTTGCCGCGCGGTGATGACCCCGCCGACGATTTGCCCGCCGTCGGCATCGAACACCATCGGCAGCAGGCCGTCGAACGTACCGGTGGCGGAGATGTTTTCCAGCTCCAGAAGCTGGATGAAAGCCCCTGCATCGAGGCCGAGAATGCGGAACGTCAGGTGGCGCGGCGCCTCGGAACTCATGTCCATCTGCGTCGGCAACAGGGTGAGGTCGCCGCCCGCGAACGGCCAGTGGCCGCTTTCGATCGCCACGCGCTGGCCGGGCAGCAGCCTGTAACGGATCAGGCCGTCGCGGACGATGATGCCGGGATTGACGACAGCGAGGCGCATCTCCTGCCCCGGCGCGGTCTCCAGGCCCAGCAGGTCGGTAAAGTGAATGCTGGTCGAAAGACCCTCGACCGGCCCGAAGGCGGCGGCGAGGTTCAGCCCCTCGGTCGAAAAATCGCCGCTGCTGGTAACGCCGTCTGGTGTCCAGTCGATCCGCCCGCGCCCGTCGACCGTCCCGAAAACATTGGCGACGACGCCGAGCGCAATATGGGTGATCTCGTCGGGCTGGAGCTGTTTGTCGAAACGCAGTGCATCGACCAGCAGGTCGACATGCCCCCTGCCATCGTCGAGCATATGGCGGATGGTCACGGCGGCGATCGTGCGCGTGCCGCCCG
Source organism: Sphingobium sp. (assembly GCA_050176605.1). Classification (GTDB taxonomy): domain Bacteria; phylum Pseudomonadota; class Alphaproteobacteria; order Sphingomonadales; family Sphingomonadaceae; genus Sphingobium. The sequence continues at coordinate 2,423 of JBFXHW010000001.1, forward strand.
GCAGACGCAGCGTGCCCTTGGCATCGATCCGGCTGTCCGCCAGAGTCAGGCGGAAATCGGGGGATTCGAGCGGATTGAAGCGGTCCGGATTGGCCTCGTCCAGCACCAGTATCCGGCCATCGAGCGCCAGCACCCCGCCTGCATAGCGCCAGCGCGCATCGCCCTCCCGCACCAGCAGCGGCACCGCGCCGATCTTTGCATCGATACCGCTCGCCTGACCGCCAAAACCGCCATCCTCCGCGCCGCCGTCGAGCCGCGCCGCCGAAAGCTGCACCGTCTCGCCGCGTTCGCCCAGCCGCATGTCCGCGTCGACAAGCGCGAAACCGCCTGATCCCACAGACCAGCGCGCCGACGAAGCCGAAAGCTGTAACGGCGTTTCGCCCATCCGCCCCGAAAGGCGCGGTTCTGCAACCACCGCGCCGCCGCCGATAGTGCCGCCGCGAACCGACACAAGCGCGTTTCCTTCCGGACAAAGGCGCATGGTCGCTGCGCCGAGCCGCATCGGCCCGGTCCGCAACTCCTCGAAATGCAAAGGCGCACAAGCGGGATTGATCACGACATCGCCAGCGCGGCCGACAATGGCTGTCAACGGGAAATCGAGCCCGCGCAACTGGCCGTCCGGCATCGGCCCGTCGAGCCGCACCTGTGCAACGATCCGCGTCGTGCCGCCGGGCCGCGCGGTAAAGCGCACGGTGCCAAGATCGAGCCGCGCCCCTTCGGCCGCATAAGGCTCTACGAACATCTGGCCAGAAAAGCCGCCATTTTCCGCGCGTGTCAGGCGGAGCGCCATTTGCGGCAGGCCACCCCCGCCGCCGGAGATCGATCCGTTGAGCGCCCAGCGCGCATCTGGAAGCGACAGGTTGAGGCTGCTTCCACTGCCGAGCCCCAATCTGGCGCCGCGTGCACCGCGAAGATCAAGCGTCGTAAAGCGGATCTCGCCACCGCGGTCGGACCGGTCAAGCGTGAAATCACCCTGCAAACGGTTTCCGCGATGGAGCGCGCTCACCCCCTGCGCCAGTCTGGCGGCCAGCGGGCCGACCGGCGTTGCGGCCATGCTCGCCGCCGCATTGCGCAGTGCGCCTTCATCAATGCCGCGCACATCGGCCATGCGGATTCGCCCTTGCGCAGAGAGCCTTCCGTCGTTCTGCCAGTTCCATGCCGCGCGAACGTCGCTGCGGCCCGCACGGGTGCCGCCCCGGCGCAGCGCCCCAGCGGAGAGAGTTCCGTTGCCGCGAAGCTGACCGTCAGCCGTTCCGTCGAATCGCATGTCGATCGCCGGACGCGCGAAGGTCGTCCCCGCCCCGCGCGCAGCCTCTGCGCCGCCGCTCAGTCTGCCTGTCCACCGGTCGAAAGCCTTTGAAATCGAAACATCGGCGGTCAGCGACAGGTCCGCTGCCCCCATGCTGCCGCCATCGCATCGCAGGACATCGGTGCGAACTGGCCCGGAAAGCTGCATCGCTCCGTTTCGCATATGGATATCGAGCCAGGCGGACGCGCGCGGACTGGTGCATCCCGCCACCGCCGCATTGCGGATCAACGCCGCGACCTTGCCCGCGAAACCCGATTGCAGATTGCCGTCGCCGCGGGCAACGATCCCGACCGGACCCGCAGGCGTTTCGAGGCGCATCCCGGCATCATCCAGCGTCAGGTCGATATCCGGCAGACCGAGCGGCGAGGTCGAGCTGGGATCCCGGAACTTGTCCAGTTCGCCGAGATGCAGCCCCTTGTCATCGATCCGCCCGAAAAGCCGCACCCCTCGCGCCCGGATGGCGGCCACGCGCGGCACGATGCTGGCATAGGAGAGATCGACCTCGACAGAGCGGGCTACGAGATCGGGGTGCGCGGGATCCCCGAGCACCAGATCCTCGATCCGCTGCGTGCGCACGGCGATCTGGGCTATCTTGTAAGTGGCGTGCGCACCCCGCGCGTCGAGCTGGCGCTCGACGAAATGCTCGGCGATCGGGGTCCGCTGCCACCAGAGCAGCAGGAGGGCGACCGCGATCACCGCCGCCGCGAGGAGCATGGCGAGCCGCCTGCGGCGATGGCCGCCCCGCATCTCGTCTGCATCCGCCACTTCGGTCACTATGGGGTCCGATCCTCTTGTCCGTCCCGACCGCGCTGTGGCGAGGGCGGGGTCAGGCTGTGCGGGAACGCATCCCGCCCCCGTAAATATCCTTGCGGGGCGATTTGGCAACGCCTAGCCATGAACCATGCGCGGAAAAGGGAAGGAATCGCAAGCGAATGGTGGGCAGACTGTCCATGACGCGATGGGCAGCCTGTTCACCGTCACGCCCGACGAGAGCACGCCGCCCTCGCAGCCCCGGCCGCACGAGGGAACCGGCCATCGCGCGCGGCTGCGCCAGCGACTTGCCGAAGGCCCCGATGCCCTGCTCGATCACGAATTGATCGAATATCTGCTGGCGCTCGCCATTCCCCGGCGCGACACAAAGCCGCTCGCCAAGGCGCTGATCGGGCATTTCGGCGGGATCGGAGGCGTGCTGAGCGCGGACTGGCATGCGCTCGTCCGGTTCCCGGGCATGGGAGAGACCAGCACCGCGGCGCTCAAGATCGCGCAGGCCGCAGCGCTGCGCCTGTTGCGCGCGCCAGTCGCGCAGCAGCCGATTCTGTCGAACTGGCAGGCGCTGCTCGATTATCTTCGTGCCGACATGGCATATCTGAAGGTGGAACGGGTGCGTGTACTCCATCTCAATGCCCGCAACATGCTTATCCGGGATGATCACATGGCCGACGGATCGGTCGATCAGGCGGCGATCTATGCTCGCGAGGTGATTCGCCGCGCGATCGACCTCGGCTCATCATCGGTCATTCTGGTCCATAATCATCCCAGCGGTTCGCCACAGCCCAGCCGGCAGGACATAGAGGTGACGCGACAAATCATCGAGGCGGGAAAGCAGCTCGGCATCGCCGTCCATGATCACATCATCATCGGCGGAGAGGGGTTCGCCAGCATGCGATCCATGGGCCTGTTCTGACGGTCGACCAGCAGACAGGCACGAAAAAGGGCGGCGGTGGGCGCCGCCGCCCCTCCCGGGGAACCAACCGGGCAGGCTACGGGGTCAGCCGCCCAAATAGCTGGTCAGTTCCGCCTTCGTGACGCTCGCGCTCTTGTCGGCATCGGCCGTTGCAAAGGCCGCCGACGCCCATGCGGTCAGCTCGGCCTGCGGCATCGTCGTGCCGGTCGACTTCATTTCCTGCGCCTTCAGGGCGAGGATCCATTTGGAAAATTCGGGCTGTTCTAGGGCACCCGACTTGTCGGCGTCATAGACCGGAAATTCGCTGTCCACCACCGCGGCGACCTGGTTGGTCGCGTTAGCGGGTGTCTCTGCCGTCGGGGTTTCCGCGCCCGCCGGAGCCGTCTGCATCTCTTGCGCCAGCGCCGGGCCTGCGATCGCAAGGGCCGCACCTGTCATCAAAATCCTTATCATCTGCCTCATCCTTTGAACTTCAATATCTCGCCCCTGCACATCCTAGGTGACGCTTTGGCGGCAAGCGTTCAAGCCTTGCAATCGAGCCTTTCCCGGCCGGTCGACGCCAGTCGCTCGACCGGTCGCGAGCCTGTGCAAATTTTGCGACGGCTGCGTGTCGGCGCACCCTCCGGGCCCGCATCATTTTGTCCGCCCGGCCCTATGGCCGGACCATTTTGAAGAGGAGCACCGACGCTCACCGATTCGGAAATGGGCCGGATTCAGTGGCGAGAGCACTGCGGAGCCGAATGACCGTTTGAGGTCATTCCGAAAATGCTCTAGGCGGCGCCCATCATCTGAAAGCCGGAAGAGTCGCCCCATGGTCCCGCGTTATGCCCGCCCTGCAATGTCCGCCATCTGGGAACCGGAAAACCGCTTCCGCATCTGGTTCGAAATAGAGGCGCACGCCACGCAAGCGCTCGCGGACCTTGGCGTGGTACCGGACTCGGCGGCAAAGGCGCTTTGGGACTGGTGGGCGACGAACCCCGCGATCGACGTCGCCGCGATCGACGCGATCGAGGCCGTGACCAAGCATGACGTGATCGCTTTCCTGACCTGGGTGGCGGAACAGGTCGGCGACGAAGCCCGCTTCATGCATCAGGGCATGACCAGTTCGGACGTGCTCGATACCTGCCTTGCCGTTCAGCTGACCCAGGCGGCCGACATCCTGCTCGCCGATCTCGACGCGCTGCTCGAGGCGATCAAGCGCCGGGCGCTGGAGCACAAGATGACGCCGACCATCGGCCGCAGCCACGGCATCCACGCCGAGCCGGTGACCTTCGGCCTGAAGATGGCCGAGGCCTATGCCGAATTCGCGCGCTGCAAGGACCGGCTGGTCGCCGCGCGTGCGGACATAGCCACCTGCGCGATATCCGGGGCGGTCGGCACCTTCGCCAATATCGACCCGCGCGTCGAGGAACATGTCGCGTCGAAACTCGGTCTCTCGATCGAGCCCGTCAGCACGCAAGTCATCCCCCGTGACCGGCACGCCATGTTCTTCGCGACGCTGGGCGTCATCGCCTCGTCCATCGAACGTCTGGCTGTCGAGGTCCGCCATCTGCAACGCACAGAGGTGCTGGAGGCGGAAGAGTATTTCTCGCCGGGGCAGAAGGGCAGCTCGGCCATGCCGCACAAGCGCAACCCGGTGCTGACCGAAAACCTGACCGGCCTTGCCCGCATGGTGCGCAGCGCCGTCGTGCCCGCGATGGAGAATGTCGCGCTGTGGCACGAGCGCGACATCTCGCACAGCTCGGTGGAGCGCTTCATCGGCCCCGACGCGACAATCACGCTCGATTTCGCGCTGGCGCGCATGACCGGGGTGATCGACAAGCTGCTCGTTTACCCTGAGCGGATGATGAAGAATCTCGACAAGATGGGCGGTCTGGTCCACTCGCAGCGGGTGCTGCTGGCGCTGACGCAGGCGGGTGTCAGCCGCGAGGATGCCTACCGCATGGTTCAGCGCAACGCGATGAAGGTGTGGGAATCGGACGGACAGCTGTCACTGATGGATTTGCTGAAGGCAGATCCGGACGTTTCGGCCGCCCTCTCCGCTCAGGAGATCGAGGAAAAGTTCGACCTCGCCTATCACTTCAAGCATGTCGACACGATCTTCGCCCGCGTCTTTGGCGATCAGGCGGCGGCGCGCTGATCTCCGGGCGGCGGCGCGGGCTGTTGTGCATCGGCGGACATCTTTCCATCCTGACCGCGCAGCTTGACCCGCCGCTCCACCACGAACTTTCCGACCAATCGCGCAAGACCGGCCGCCTCGGATGAGAGCGCCCGGGCGGCGGCATTGGATTCCTCAACCATCGCGGCATTCTGCTGCGTCGTCATGTCCATCTCGGCAATGCTGACGCTGACCTGCTGCAGGCCGATCGCCTGCTCTTCCGCGAAGGACGCGATTTCGCGCGCCTGAACGGTCGCGTCGCTGACCTGATCGATGATCTGCTCCAGCGCCTGACCGGTCCTTCCGACCAGATCGACGCCCTTGTCGACATCGCCCCCGGACTTGCTAATCAGCTCCTTGATATCCTTTGCCGATTCGGATGTCCGATGCGCCAGCGCACGGACCTCGGCCGCGACGACGGCGAACCCCTTACCCGCATCCCCCGCGCGCGCCGCCTCGACACCGGCATTGAGCGCCAGCAGATTCGTCTGAAAGGCGATCGCATCGATCACGTCGATGATCTTGGCTATTTCGGACGAGGATTGCTTGATCTTGTCCATCGCCGTGACGGCATCGCGAACAATCTCGCCGGCGGTGGATGCCTCGCGATAGACCAGCGAAACGCTCCCATCCACCTGCTTGGCGCTTTTGGCGGTGGACTGCATGCCGCGCACCATGGTCTGCATCACTTCGGCGGCTTCGGTCAGCGCCGCTGCCTGATGCTCTGTGCGAGTAGCGAGATCGCCCGCGGCCGAGCTGATCTCCGTTGCTCCGCAGTTGATGTTGTTGGCCGCCTCGGCCATCTGGCCGACCACCTGGCTCGTGCGCATCCGCATCATATGGAAATCCTGCGCGATCTGACCATAGGCGGCGGGCAGATCCTCAAGCTTCGCGCGAAGATCGCCGCCAGCCATTTGCGCGAGCGCACCGCCGAGCGAGGAAATCACGCGCTGACGGGCTTTCTCCTCTTCCTCAAAATAGGCGGAAATCGCCACCTGCATGTCGATCAACGCCGTCTTGACCAGCGTCGCTATCATGTCGGCACGGGCCTGCGGGGTCAGCCTGCCCACAAGATCGCCTGAAAATACCGAGCCGATCAGCTCTTCCAGCACCAGCGCATATCCGCCGATATACAATTCCGGCGGCAGGCCGACCTTCGCGTGCACGCTTCCAATCTTCTGCGACCTCTCCTTTGCCGCCTGGTCGAACGCCCCGGAGTAGAGGTCGAGCCAATGATCGAATTGCGCGTCTGCAGCCTTGTCACGCTGCCCTTGGGTCGGCAGCAGGCCAGAGGCGACCGGGTGCTTGCCGATGCGTTCATAAAGTCTTGCAAGCGACTTTCGTCCGGCCCGCTTTATCAGGGCGCGAATACGCGGAAAATGCCGATAATTTTGTTCGGTCAGCCCGACAATGGGTTCGACCGCTGCGGTCCCGTTCTTTTTCTCGTTCATCGAAACGCCCCAAGCGTTGAATGCGGCCGATCACATAGGTGACTTCACCGAGGCACCGCGTCGACACTCCCATCGGGCATAGGTATCGAGGGTTAACAACTGATTGGTTCCGGGCCAGATACCCTGGAAAAAAGGGGCCGGACGAGCCGGCCCCATTCCCAGGCAATTGATGAACGGTGTCAGAGGACGAGATCGCCCACGCCGGTCAGATGGGCGTTCTGAACATTGATCTGAAAGTCGGCCTTTCCGTCGCCATCGACATCGCCCATTACATAGGACGAATGAACCCGCGCATTATAGGCGATGACCAGCTCGCCCGCCGTGCCGCTGAAGCTGCTGACGAGGGTGAAGGCATCGTCCGAACCGCCCGCGATCGCATCGATCCCCGAAACGTCGATCTTGTCGCCTTGCGCCGAGGAGAAGTCCTTGATGAAATCGGCCGAAGCCTTGGTCGAGTCGGCGATATCGGCGAAGACGAAGATGTCCGCACCCTTGCCGCCGACGAGGCCATCGCGACCCAGACCACCCTGCAGCACGTCGTTGCCGTCGCCACCCAGAATATAGTCGTCGCCATCGCCACCGATCAGCGAATCATTGCCCTTGCCGCCGTCGATACGGTCGTTGCCCGCACCGCCGAACACCTGATCGTCGCCATCTCCGGCACGGACATTGTCCTTCCCCGAACCGGCGTAGATGATGTCGTTGCCGGCATAGCCCATGAAGGTTTCATCGGCATAGCTTCCGCGCAATATGTCATCCAGCTCCGTGCCCGTCGTGGTCGGATCGTCAACGAACATGGCGAGCAACTGTCCCATTTCCACCGTGGCGGGGTCGCCGGACGAGGCGTGCACCTGCGCATCGAGCAGATAGGCACGGGTTGTCGCGCTGCCCAGAAGCGAGGTGACGTCGATGATGCCGGAGCTTTCCTCGTCCTGGGTGATGAAGCCGGCCGCGCCCGGACCGAACAGCGCGGGGTCGAACCCGGCAACCTGGTTCAGCGTATCGCTGGCGATGTCATACTCCCAGACCTTGGCGATGTAGCTCTGGTTGCCCGGATCTTCCTGCAGGATCACCTTCCCGTTCGCGACCGTGAGGTTGTCGAACATGTGCTGGCCTTCCGATCCGTCGAGCACCGCCGTGATCGTGCCGCCCGCTTCCGGGTTGGTGATGTCGTTGAACGTCGCCTGATAGAGGCGGCTGTTGCCGTTGAAGCTGTTGGTCGTCGTGAAGTAGAGGACATTGGGATTGTCCGGATCCCATGCGCTGTCTTCCGGGCGCAGGAAGCTCGTGACCCCCTTCGCCTCGCTGTCGGCGTCGATAGCGGCACCGGTCATGTCCGAAACGTCGCCGGTGGCGCCGATCGCCTCCAGCGTGAAAGTCCCGCCGACAGCCGTGGCATCGGTCTCGTCGGTCATGCCCGCGACCTTGATGCCATAGAAAAGGCCGTTGGTAAGGCCAGCCATGTCGATGTCGCTGCCGGTCGACTGTTTGCTGCCGACATAGATGTAGACCTGGCCGTTGGTGCCGTCGTCCGTCGCGGCGACAATCGTCTTGGCCTGGGCGAAGGGGTTGGCCGTCACATTCTCATAAGCCAGGTTGCCGAGGAACGGCAGCTCATAGGCATTGCCCATATTGGCACCGCTGACGATCGTACCGACCGCGCGGCCTTCCGTGCCGCTCTCCTCTCCGGTCAGGTAGATGCGGGCGCTGGTGCCGAGGCCCGTTGTCGGATCGTAAAAGGCCGAAGGCGCGGCGAGATCGCCCGAGCAGAAACGGCTGAACGCGGTCGTGCCCGTTACATAGGTGTCGTTCACATCGTCCCAGAGGTTCAGTGTCTGCATCGCATCGTCGCCCGAAACGACGGCAAGCGTGCTCTTGTCGATCACCAGCCGGTCAATATAAGCGCCGATCGAACCGTGATCATGCACCGTGCCGACTGCATTGTTGAATTCGTGATTGACGATCACGGAGAGAGTTCCGTCGCCATTGTCGAACGCGCCAATGCCGTCGGGAATGCCCCCGAACACACCGCTCGTGCTGCCCGGGAGCGTATCGCCCACCGAGATGATCGAGGTGAAACGGACATTGGGTTCGGCGGCGAGAAGATAGGGCGAAAGGGAAGAAGAAGGTCCTGTGGTCATGATGGCATCCCTGTGCTGAAGAAAGGCGGATGCCTGCTAGCGCGAGCGCGTGACGTCCCCATTATGGATCGATTGCGAATTGGCGACAGTTTCGCGATGTCACTGTAACAATATGGCGGGGCAGGGCGCGTTCCGCGCAAAGCGGTGCCTTTCGCAGGGATAGCGCCGCAACAGGCATTTGCCTTGGTTTCCTTGCCGGTTACCAAATTTCAAGCCTTTGGACTTATGCCCTCCGCAAAACAGGACAATCCAAAGGAATTGCCGTGCCCAAGAGTTTGACCATTTCGGCAAAGATGCTGACCGCCTTCGCGGCGCTGCTGGCTCTCGTGGCCGCGATCGGCGTGTTTGCGATGATGAAGATCGGAGAGGTGAATTCGCTGTCGAGCGAGATGCGGTCGCGCACGCTGCCCGCCACGCAACTGATCGGCGATATTCATGCCTACACGTCGCAATACCGGATTCAGCAGAGCGGCCACATCTCGGCGCCTACTCCCGAGGCCAAGGCCAAGGCAGAAAAGATGCTGAAGAACGCGGGTGGCGCCATATCTGGCATGCTGGACGATTATGAGCCCCTGCTCAAAAGCAGCGAGCAGAAGGCGCTGTTTGCCGATCTGAAGACAAACTGGGCGCAATATCAGAATCTCACCGCTCAGATGGTCGCGCTTTCGGACGCGAACGATCCGGCCGCGCTGGACATGTTCAACGGCGAGGCGCTCGACATGTTCTATACGGTAGAGGACAGCATTCTTCAGCTGATGGACCTCAACCAGAAGGGCGGACAGGAACTGACCGCCCAGAGCGAGAAAATCTATGCAGAATCTCGCAAGATGTTGCTCGCCGCGATCGGCCTCGGCCTGGTCGTTACGATCCTCCTGACCGCCCTCCTGATGCAAACGGTCGCAAAGCCAATCAAGCGGATGGCCGGTTCGGTAAGCCGTCTGGTCGACGGCGACCTCTCTGTCGAGGTCCCCGGCATGAACCGCAGGGATGAGCTGGGCAGCCTTGCCCGGGCGCTGGACAGCTTCAAGGCGCTGTTCGCTGCCGACAAGGAGCGGGCGGAAGCCGAGGCCGTGCGCGCCCGCGAGACCGAGTTGACGATTGAAGCTATAGGTAGCGGCCTTTCCGCGCTCGCCCAGGGTAATCTCACCTATAGCGTCAGCGACGACGCAACCGGACCGCTGGCCAAGCTGCATACCGACTATAACGAGGCGGTATCGCATTTGCGGCAGGCGCTGGCCGAGATCGTGGACGGGTGCAATACGATCAAGAACGGCACGAACGAGATCGCGCAGGCTTCGTCGGATCTTTCACTCCGCACGGAACGCCAGGCCGAATCGCTGGCCCACACATCCAAGACGCTCGGCGAGTTCACCGATTCGGTGAAGGTAGCGGCGGACAATGCGCATCAGACGAGCAGCCGTCTGGCGGTTGCCCGCGCCTCGGCCGAGAAGGTCGATGAAACCGCCAAGCAGGCAGTCGTCGCGATGCGCAATATCGAGGCATCGTCGAAGGAGATGACGGAGATCATCACCACCATCGACGGTCTGGCCTTCCAGACCAACCTTCTGGCGCTCAATGCGGGCGTCGAGGCTGCACGTGCCGGCGCATCGGGCGCGGGCTTCGCGGTCGTCGCGACCGAAGTCCGGCATCTGGCCCAGCGTTCGGCCGAAGCGGCCAATTCCATCCGTCAGCTGGTGGCAACCTCGTCGGCCCAGATCAACGATGGCGTATCGCTTGTGGAGAACAGCGGCGAGGCGCTGCGCCAGATCGTCACCGAGGTAACCGAGGTTTCCGACCTGATGGACGGGATCGCCAAGGCGGCCGGGCGTCAGGCCAGCGGCCTTTCCGAAATCTCCGAGATGGTTACGGCCATGGACACCACCACGCAGCAGAACGCCGCGATGGTGGAGGAGAGCACGGCGAGCTCGCGCAACCTCAACACCGAAACCGAACGTCTGGTCGAACAGCTCTCCTTCTTCGAGATCGGCCGCCCGGCCGGCACTTTCGGATATCCCGAGGACGGGATTGCGGGCGAGAGCGAGCGGCACGCGCCATACCGGAAGGCCGCAGCGCCCGCGAGCCATGGCAACCTTGCACTCAGCATCGAGGAGGATGACTGGGAGGAGTTCTGACCCCCGGCATCGTGCGAACCTGTCCGTTTACAGGCCCGGCGTCAGACGATGCCGGGCCTTTTCCGTTGCGGTGCCCCAGATGGCCCGTCGGCCGTATCGCGCTCGAAACTCGACAAAAAACAGAGATAAATCAAAAATTTACCATGGCGATAAACCGTCTCTTATCCGCTGCGGGCTATCAGGATGATCACCGGTCTATCTTCATTTCTGGATGAAGTCTGAGGAAGGAATAAGAAAAATGTTCAAGAATATCGCCGGCAAGGCACTGGTCGCCGCCGCCGTCGCCACCGTCGCCGTCTCTCCCGCGTTCGCGCAGCCCGCCGCCTGGCAGCAGGCTGTCGCCCGTCAGATCGCTTCCAAGCAGACCTATCCCCGTGCGGCGCAGATGCGCGGCGACGAGGGCACCGTCAAGGTGAAGGTCTTTGTCGGCGCCGACGGTTCGGTACAGAAAACCGAGATGGTCACGCCGTCCGGTTCGTCGGTCCTCGACCGCGAAGCACTTGCCCTGCCGGCGAAGGTCGGCAACCTGCCCGCTCCTCCGGGCGGCGCGACGGCCATCGTGCTGCCGCTGACCTATAAGCTGATGTAAGCACCGCGCCTTCCCGCGGACGTTATTCCGGTCCGCCTCTCTCCGCATTCATGGCCCGCCGGGGTCGCGGAAAGAGGCGGACCGAATTTTATTGCTGCCATTGCTCATCCGGGAAAAGTGCCACTGCGCCTCTGGTACAGCGCACAAAAATTGCCTAAGCTCCTCGCTCTCCGCCAATGGGAGCGCAGCCATGAGTTTCCTTCGTACGGCATTCTGGGTAGTCGTCGCCGTCTTTCTGGCGGTGTTTACCGTGACGAACTGGGATGCCCCCCAGCCGAACACGCCCGGCCGTATCGCCATCGCGCTATGGGGCACCAATGTCCTGGAGGTGCGCCTTCCGATCCTGATCATCTGCGCCTTTCTGCTGGGCCTGGTGCCGACATGGCTCTGGGGCCGCGCGCGCAAGTGGCAATTGCAGCGCAAGCTCAACAGCGCCGAGCGGGCGCTGGCAAGCGCGGTCGCCACGCAACAGACCGAAGCGGCGCTGGCCCGGCCGCAATCGCTTCCCGTCGATCCGGATCCCGCATGACCAGACCCATTTATGTGGCGATCGACACGCCGGACCTCGATCGCGCGAAAAGCCTGGCGGCACGCGTTCACAACCATGTCGGTGGCATCAAGCTTGGCCTCGAGTTCTTCTGCGCCAACGGCCACCATGGCGTGCACGAAATGGCGAAGGTTGGTCTGCCCATCTTCCTCGACCTGAAGCTGCACGACATCCCCAATACCGTCGCCAAGGCGGTTCACGCACTGCATGTACTGGAACCAGCGGTCCTCACCGTCCACGCATCCGGCGGCCGCGCGATGCTGGAGGATGCGAAGGCCGCGGCCGGGCGCAACACAAAAGTGGTCGCCGTAACCGTGCTTACCAGCCTTGATGCGAGCGATCTCGATGAAACCGGAGTCGCGCGCGGCGCTGCTGCGCAGGTCGAGCGCCTGGCCGATCTCGCACAGGATGCGGGGCTGGATGGCATCGTCTGCTCAGGCGAGGAGGTCGGCCTCATCCGCGATCGCTGGCCGGGCGGCTTCCTCGTCGTGCCGGGCGTGCGACCGGCGGGCGGCCGCAAGGGCGACCAGAAGCGCGCGGTGACGCCGCGCGCGGCCATCGACGCGGGTGCCTCGATCATTGTCATCGGGCGCCCGATCAGCCAGGCGAAGGACCCCGATCTCGCGGCGCGCGAGATCGAAGCCACGCTGTAGAATTTCCCTTGCGCGCCTGTTGCCGCTACTTCGCGCAGTCATGTCCCGAATCGCGGTAAAGATCTGCGGGCTGTCGACGCCCGAAACGCTGGAGGCCGCGCTCGCTGCGGGCGCGAACCATGTCGGCTTCGTCCATTTCGCGAAAAGCCCGCGTCATGTGACCGCAGACCGGCTGGCGCAGCTCGCGGCGCGCGTGCCCGACCATGTCGGAAAGGTCGCGGTCGTCGTCGATCCGGACGACGCGGCGATAGAAGAGCTTGCGCACGCAGCCAGGATCGATGCGCTGCAACTGCACGGAAACGAGCCGCCGGCACGCCTCGCCGCAATCCGCGCCCGCTTTCCGGGCCTGGCGCTGTGGAAGGCGGTTCCGGTAAAGACCCGGGCCGATATCGAAGCGGCCTCGGCCTATCGAACCGTCGCCGACCTCGTCCTCTTCGACGCGAAAACGCCGGACAATGCGGCACTGCCCGGCGGCATGGGGCTTCGCTTCGACTGGAAACTGCTTTCGGGCCACGATCCCCGCATGCCATGGGGCCTCTCCGGCGGACTCGACCCGGCCAATGTCGCCGAGGCTATCCGCATCACAGGCGCGCCGCTGGCCGATGTCTCGTCCGGCGTCGAAAGCGCGCCCGGCATCAAGGATGTGGACAAGATCGCCGCTTTCTGCAAAGCGGTTTCGCGATGCTGACGCTGGCCCTCCCTTTCGAGCGCAACTGGAGACGATGGCGCTGATTGCCGCCGCCGCACGGCGGGCGATCCCTCCATGCTGTTCCACGAAAGCGAAACGACCATGACCGATATCGTCGCATCTTCCAATTCATTGCGAACCCAGCCCGATGAAAACGGGCATTTCGGCCAGTTCGGCGGCCGCTACGTCGCCGAAACGCTGATGCCCCTCATCCTCGAACTCGAACGCGAATATCGCGCGGCAAAACAGGACCCGGCGTTCGAGGAGGAGTTTCAGTATCTCCTCCGTCAATATGTCGGGCGGCCCAATCCGCTCTATTATGCGCGGCGCCTGACCGAGGACCTGGGCGGCGCGAAGATCTACCTGAAGCGCGAGGAACTGAACCACACCGGCGCGCACAAGATCAACAACTGCATCGGCCAGATCCTGCTGGCCAAGCGCATGGGCAAGACGCGCATCATTGCCGAGACCGGCGCGGGCCAGCACGGCGTTGCCACCGCGACCGTGGCGGCATTGTTCAACATCCCCTGCACCATCTTCATGGGCGCGCTGGATGTGGAACGCCAGCAACCCAATGTGTTCCGCATGAAGCTCCTGGGCGCCGAGGTCCGCCCGGTGGAATCGGGCGCGAAGACGCTGAAGGATGCGATGAACGAGGCGCTGCGCGACTGGGTCGCGAACGTCCACGATACCTTCTACATCATCGGCACGGTCGCCGGGCCGCACCCCTATCCCGAGCTGGTGCGCGATTTCCAGAGCGTGATCGGCAAGGAAACGCGCGAGCAGATACTGGAGGCGGAGGGCCGCCTGCCGGATATGCTGGTGGCGTGCGTTGGCGGCGGTTCCAACGCCATCGGCATGTTCCACCCCTTCCTTGACGACAGGGATGTAGAGATCGTCGGCGTCGAGGCGGCGGGTTACGGCCTCGAAACCGGCCAGCATGCGGCGAGCATCGCGGGTGGTTATCCCGGCGTGCTTCACGGCAACAAGACCTTCCTGCTGCAGGACGAGGACGGCCAGATCACAGAGGCGCACAGCATATCGGCGGGACTCGACTATCCCGGCATCGGCCCGGAGCACGCATGGCTGCACGAGATCGGCCGGGTGCGGTACGAGCCCGTGACGGACGACGAGGCGCTTGCTGCGTTCCAGAAGCTCTGCCGCCTCGAAGGTATCATCCCGGCGCTGGAATCCTCTCACGCGCTTGCCGCGCTCGAAAAGCTCGCGCCGAAAATGGGGAAGGACCAGATCATCGTCGTCAACCTCTCCGGGCGCGGCGACAAGGACATCTTCACCGTCGCGAAGGCGCTGGGGGTGGAGATATGACCTCCGATCGCATCGCCTCCACCTTTGCAAAATGCCGCGAGGAAGGCCGCGCGGCGCTGGTGTGCTTCATCACCGGCGGCGATCCGACGCCCGGCGATACCGGCGCGATGCTCGATGCGCTGGTCGAAGGCGGCGCGGACCTGATCGAACTCGGCATGCCGTTCACCGATCCGATGGCGGATGGCCCGGCGATCCAGAAAGCCAATCTGCGCAGCCTTGGCGCGGGCACGAGGACTGCCGATCTCCTGTCCATCGCCGCCGATTTTCGCGGTCGGCATCCCGAGACCCCCCTCATCCTGATGGGCTATGCCAATCCGATGATCCGCCGCGGGGCCGACTGGTTCGCCACCGCCGCGCGCGATGCGGGCGTGGACGGCGTCATCTGCGTCGACATCCCGACCGAAGAGGATGGCGAGCTCGGCCCGGCGCTGCGCGGCGCGGGCGTACACCTCATTCGCCTCGCGACGCCGACGACGGACAAGGCGCGTCTGCCCGCCGTGCTGCAAGGATCAGGCGGCTTTCTCTACTATGTCTCGGTCGCGGGCATCACCGGCCTGCAACAGGCGGCGCAGGCCAGCATCGAAACCGCCGTGGCGCATCTCAAATCCGGGACGGACCTGCCCGTTGCCGTCGGCTTCGGCGTCCGCACACCCGAGCAGGCAGCCGCGATCGGGCGCGTTGCGGACGGGGTTGTCGTCGGCTCCGCCATCGTCGATATTGTCGGCCAATACGGAGCAGAAGCGGCGCCCCATGTGCGCGATTATGTCGCCTCGCTGCACGCCGCGCTCACACAGAAGGAAAACGCCTGATGAGCTGGCTCAACCGCGTTCGCAAGGTCATACCGTTCATGGCGAAAAAGGAGCAGAGCCAAGACAATCTCTGGCACAAATGCTCCGGCTGCGGACAGATGGTGTTCACCCGGGAATGGGAAGAAAATCTCGCGGTCTGCCCCAAATGCGATCATCATGGCCGCATCGGGCCGACGGAACGCTTTGCCCAGATGCTCGACGAAGGCAGCATGAAAACGCTTGCCGTCCCCGCGGTGCGGGAAGACCCGCTCAAGTTTCGCGACACGAAGAAATATAGCGACCGTATCCGCGCCGCGCGGGCGGCGACGGGCGATCAGGACGCGCTGATCAACGCCAGCGGCAAGATCGACGGAAAGCCGGTCGTCATCGGTGTGCAGAATTTCGCCTATATGGGCGGGTCGATGGGGGTGGCCGTGGGCGCCGCCTTCGTTCAGGGGGTCGAAGAAGCGGTGAAGCGCAAATGCCCCTATATCATCTTCACCGCGGCGGGCGGCGCGCGCATGCAGGAGGGCATACTCTCGCTGATGCAGATGCCGCGTGCGACGGTCGCAATCCAGAAGCTTCACGATGCCGGCCTGCCCTATGTGGTCGTGCTGACCGATCCGACCACTGGCGGCGTGACCGCCAGCTATGCCATGCTGGGCGACGTGCAGATCGCAGAGCCCAATGCGCTCATCGGCTTCGCGGGCCAGCGCGTGATCGAGAACACGATCCGCGAAAAGCTGCCCGAGGGATTCCAGCGTGCCGAATATCTGCTCGCGCACGGCATGATCGACATGGTCGTGCACCGCAGGGAGATGAAGGAGCGCGTCGCGCAGGTCGTCTCCTATCTCATGCCGAAAAAGGCTGCCTGAACTATAGGGCCTGTGAGGATTTAGTTCAGGTGGAGACGAAAATGGTGGATTTCGAGAACCGGAGCGCAGTGGACTTGAAGGTACATGAGCACCGGCAGCGCAGAAAGACGCCATTTGCAGGCCCGCATGGGCTGAATCCCCGCAGGCCCTAGACTGATCGGACAGCAACGTTGGCAGACCACGCGGTATCAGATCATCCCGCCGTGCAGGCGCAGCTCGACCGGCTGGCGAGCCTGTCACCCGGTGCGGATGTGCTCGGGCTGGGCCGCATCGTCCGGCTGCTCGCCAATATCGGCGATCCGCACCGCGCGCTGCCTCCCGTCTTTCATGTCGCCGGAACCAACGGCAAGGGGTCGACCTGTGCCTTCCTGCGCGCCGCGCTCCAGGCGGAGGGCAAGAGCGTTCATGTCTACACCTCGCCGCATCTGGTCCGGTTCAATGAACGCGTCCGTCTGGGCGACACGCTGATCGACGACGAACGGCTGGCGGCGTATCTGGAGCGCGTGCTGGATGCCGCCGGTGACATCGGCCCGAGCTTTTTCGAGGCGACCACGGCGGCCGCTTTCCTCGCCTTTGCCGAAAACCCGGCCGACGCCTGCATCGTCGAGGTTGGACTGGGCGGGCGGCTGGACGCCACCAATGTCATTCCCGCCCCGGCCGTCACCGGCATCGCGCAACTGGGCATGGACCATGAAGCGTTTCTGGGCAGCGAGATGAAGCAGATTGCCGCGGAAAAGGCGGGGATAGCCAAGCCCGGCGTGCCGCTCGTCACGCTCGGCTATGAGCCCGCCATTGCCGGGGTCATAGCGGAACGGGCTGCGACGGCCAACGCGCGCTGGCTGGCGATGGGTGCGGCATGGGATGCCGCCGTCTATCGCGAGCGGCTGCACTATCGCGACGAGGCCGGACGCATCGACATGCCGCTGCCGCGCCTTGCCGGGCCGCATCAGCCGATGAACCTGGCGCTGGCCGTCGCCATGCTGCGGCACCAGAAAATCGTGCCGGTGAGCGACGCGGCGATAAAGGCCGCGCCGCTCTGGGCGAGCTGGCCCGCGCGGCTCCAGCGCCTCACCCGCGGTCCGCTGGTCGGACGGCTGGGCGGCGGAGCGCGTACCATCTGGCTCGACGGCGGGCACAATCCGGCGGCGGGAGAGATGCTCGGCAGTTTCTTCACGCCGGAGCGGCTGAGCGGCGAGAAGCTCACGCTGCTGATCGGGATGCTGGCGAACAAGGATGTGGCGGGCTTTCTGGAGCCCCTGCGCGGCGCGATCGGCGCCATTCACAGCGTCCCGGTCGAGGGGCATGCCCATCACGGCGCAGACGTCTTTGCTGTGCTAGCGGAGCAATGGGGCATCGCTCATGTGCCGCACCCCACAATAGAAGCGGCGGCGGACGGGATCATGGCGGACGGCGCGACCCGTCCGCTGCTGATCACCGGTTCGCTCTATCTGGCGGGCGAGATACTCAAGGCCAATGATCAGCCGCCCGACTAGATTTGTTATTGCAAGTCATTATCAATAGTATATGTTGATCCTGTTCGCACAGGAGATCAGCATGCAGAAAACCCCTTTACCGCGCGAAATACCGCGACCGGATCGCGCGCCGCCAGTGACCCGGTTCGGCCCGGCGGGCCTTTTCTTCCTGCGGATTGTGCGGCTCATGGCGACAGGAGGCATCGACGACGCTCGCGCCACGGCGGCGCTCTTCGCCCAGTTCGGCCGCAACCATCGCCGCCCACTGGTGCTGATCCGCGCGCTGGTACTCGAAATGTCGCGCGTGTCGAACCGGCGGATCGTGCTGGCCCCGCCCTGCTGCGGGCGCATCACCGCCGACGAAGCCATCATGCTGAGCGCGCTTGGCCGTGGCGAAGAGGGGTTCGCCAAATGCCATGCGGATAGCCGCGCGCTGCTGGATAGCGATAGCGCGCTCGGCGCGGCCACCTGCTTTCAGGCAGTAGCCGCCTGCTTCGCCGACCTTGGCGCTCCGTTCAACCGGCTTTCGCCGTTCGCCCCTGCCTGATCCATTCGAGAACGCACAACGCCACGGCCACGAACCCCAGCGCCGTCGTGAACAGGAAGACCGGATAATATCCTTCGGTTTCTATCATCTTGCCGAGTGCGCCACGCCCCAGCGTGCCGACGAGGAAAGTGAGCGAGGAAAGCAGCGCATATTGCACGGCGCTGTACCCCTTTGACGTGATCGAGCTGAGATAGGCGACCAGCGCCGCCCCGGCGAGCCCGCCCGCCAGATTCTCCCCGCCGATGGCGACCATCAGCCGCGCGAGCCGTTCGTCGCCGCCCAGATGTTCGACCAGCCAGGTGAAACCGGTGAACCGCGAAACCGCGCTCATCACTGTCCCGCCCAGCGCCAGATCGGCATAGAGAAGGTTGGTGAGCGCGGCCGTGAGCGCGCCCAGAGTCATTACCGCCATGCGGCCGATAACCGCAAACAGCATGCCGCCGAGCGCCACGCCCAGCATCAGCGCGCCGACACCGAAGAATTTGGAGGCGACCGCGACCTCGCTCTTCGTATAGGCCAGCTCGTCGAGATAGAAGGGATAGGCGAAGGTGCCCCATATCGTGTCCGTAATGCGGTAGGAAAGCACCAGCGCCAGCACCAGAACCGCCGCCCAGCCAAGGCGGCCCATGATTTCCGTCAACGGCAGGATCAGCGCGCGGTAGCCATGATCGACCAGCGCATCGGACCATCCCGAACGCGGCGCGGCCTCGCTCAGCACATGCCGCCCACGCTTCTGCATCGCCGCCAGCCAGGCCGCGATGATCGACGGCACCACCACCGTGGCGATGACGATAACCGGCCCCTGCACGCTGATGAAAGCGACCGAATCCGGCCGATTCGCGGGATCGGAGCCGAGCGAGCGGATCATGAACTGCAGAACATTGCCGAGCGCCCAGAGCCAGAGGATTCCGACCGCCGCCAGCGCCGCAGTGCGCACCTTGGGGTTCAGCTCTCCCGGCTGGCGCAGAGCGTCGACGCTTTCCGTGGCCGCTTCCGCGCGTTCGCCCTCCGGCGCGAACAGCGTCGCGACGCCGAGGCCGATCAGGACAAAACCCATCAGCGCATAGACCGGCGGCCAGCCCCACGCATCGGCAAGGAATAGCGCCAGCGCGCCGCCGACCAGCACCGCAGCGCGATAGCCGAGCTGATAGACGGTCGAGAGCGTGTCGAGCGTTGCCGTCTCGTCCGCCACATCGACGCGCCAGGCGTCCACCACCACATCCTGCGTCGCCGAGGCAAAGGCGCCCATGCCGGCGAGCAGCGAAAACAGCCCGATCGCGCTTGCCGGGTCGAGCGTCGACAGCAGGATCATGATGCCGCCGAGCAGGAACTGCGCGAGCAGAATCCACTGCTTGCGCCGCCCGAGCCTCCTCAGCACCGGCAACGAAATCCGGTCGATCAGCGGCGACCACAGGAATTTGAAAGCATAGGTGAGCCCGATCAGCGAGAAGACGCCCATCGTCTCAAGATCGACCTGCGCATCCGAAAGCCAGGCGTAGAGCGTGCCGAGCAGCAGCGCATAGGGCAGCGCGGAGGAAAAGCCGAACATCACCATATAGGCGGTCTTGGGGTGACGCACCGATCGTCCGAAACGGCGGATGCCGCCCAGAAATCCGCTGGCCCTTTCCTGCGCGATGCTTGCCGCCACCTGTCGATCCTCCCGGCTTGAAGCGACGCTTGTAACCGCTTTACGCCCCGACGCCAGCGCTGGTTGCTCTTGCGTGCAATGTGGGGCATGGGCGGGCCATGAAGCCACCGCGCAAACCCGGCCGCTCCGGCGGCAAACCGGTCTCCCCGCGAGGCAAGCCCGCACGTCCGCGCGGCGCGGCGCCGTCGGCGAAGCGCATCGCCGAACAATGGGGCGTGCGGGACGACGACGCGCCCGCCAAAGCGGCGAAGCCGGCGCGCGCGCCAAAACAGGGCACGGCCAGGCCCGACCGACGCCTCGACGCGGCCCAGCCCTCGTCAGAGAGGAAGCCACCGCATCCAAAGCCGAAAACGCAATCGCGGGCGCGACCTGCACCCGGCAGGCCGGTTTCCGACAAACCGGCCTCTTCCCGGCCCGCCGCCGATCGCCCGACCGGACCGAAGAGCCCGCCGCAGGCCACCGCACCGGCGCGGAGCGAACAAAGAATCGCCAAGCTGCTTGCCCGCGCTGGTATCGCATCGCGCCGCGAGATAGAGCGGATGATCGCGGAGGGGCGCGTTGCCCTCAATGGCGAACTGCTGACAACGCCGGCGACGCTGCTCACCTCGCTCAAGGGCGTCACCGTGGACGGCGCGCCCGTTGCCGAGACGGAAGCAACGCGGCTCTTCCTGTTCCACAAACCGTCCGGGTGCATCACCGCCGAGCGCGATCCGGCTGGCCGCCCGACCATCTATGATCGGCTGCCAAAGGGCGACCTCCCCCGGCTGATGCCCGTCGGGCGGCTGGACATGACAACCGAGGGACTGCTGCTGCTGACCAATGACGGCGAACTCAAGCGCACGCTGGAACTGCCCGTCAACGGCATCGAGCGTACCTATCGCGCCCGCGCCTTTGGCGAGATCAGCCAGACGCAACTCGAACAGCTGATCGAGGGCGTCGAGATAGACGGCATGCGCTATGGCCGGATCGACGCCAATCTGGAGCGGCGGACCGGGCGCAACCAGTGGATCGAGATGACCCTGACGGAGGGCAAGAACCGCGAGGTGCGCCGCGTTCTCGAACATCTGGGGCTCCAGGTGAACCGTCTCATCCGCACGCGCTATGGACCATTTGATCTCGCCGGGTCGGAACCCGGCGCGCTCGTCGAGATACGGCGCGGCGACCTCGACCGTTTCCTTGGCGCGCTCAAAAGGCTGGGCAAATGAGGATCATCGCGGGCGAATGGCGCGGCCGTCCGCTGGCCGCTCCGAAAGGAGACACGACGCGCCCCACCGCCGACCGCACGCGCGAGACGCTGTTCTCGATGCTGACGAGCAGGCTGGGTTCGTTCGACGGGCTGGCGGTCGGCGATTTCTTCGCCGGGTCCGGCGCGCTGGGGCTGGAGGCGCTGTCACGCGGCGCGCAGAGCTGCCTCTTTGTCGAACAGGACCGCGCCGCGATCGACGCTTTACGCGCCAATGCGGCGAAATTCGGGATCGACCGGCCGGACGTTCGCGCGACATCGGTGCTGGCGCTCGGCCCGGCGACGACGCCGCTCGACCTGCTGTTGATGGACCCGCCTTATGGCACCGGCGCGGGGGCGGTCGCGCTGGACAGGCTTAACCGCCTCGGTTGGGTTGGACCGGCAAGCTGGATCAGCATCGAAACCGACCGGCGCGAAACGGTGAGCGTCCCCGGTTTCAAGGTCGAAGCCGCCCGCGACGTGGGCAAGGCGCGGCTCGCGTTGCTGCGCCCTGCCTGACGCCGGAAATCACTTCTTCTTTGCGTAGCCGCGCGGCGCTTCACCGGGGTTCATGCAACCGTCCTGCACCGCACCGCCGCAGATCGGATAATGATCCTTGGGGGGCGGGGGTACCGTCATGTTGCCGCCCTCGACGATAGGATTGGCCGCGCTTCCGGGCCGCGCCGCCGGATTCTCGGCTACTCCGGGCGTCGCCGGTACCATATCGGGATCGTTCGCGACGGGTGTCGGCGGCACATCCGCATTGGGATCGGGCGTGGCCGGTGTCACCGCTGCATCGGGCGGCGGCGGTGGACCGTTCATTTCCTGCGCGCTTGCGGCCATGGACGATCCCGCAAGCAGGGTCGCGGCAAGGATAGCGACAGTTTTCATATTCCGTTCCTCTCGGGTTATCTGCCCCTCGCTCTCCCAAAGCATGGGCGGCCCAAGGGTTCCGCCGCATGAGCTCCTTTTGTCCCGGCATCGGGCAAATGCGCCGAAACGCCCTTGCCCCCTCTTCCCATGTTCCCTAATTGTTCGGGGATGAGCGACGCCCTGGCCCCCGCCACCACCCCCGAACCCGCCTATATTGCCGGGCTGAACGAGCCGCAGCGTGAAGCCGTGCTGACGACCGAAGGGCCGTTGCTGGTGCTTGCCGGGGCAGGCACGGGCAAGACGGCCGCGCTGACCGCGCGGCTGGCGCACCTGATCGCAACGCGGCGCGCCTACCCCTCGGAGATCCTCGCCGTCACCTTCACCAACAAGGCGGCGCGGGAAATGCGCGAGCGTGTCGGTCGCCTGATTGGGGAAGCAGTGGAGGGCATGCCATGGCTCGGCACCTTCCACTCCATCGGCGCGAAGATGCTGCGCCGCCATGCCGAACTGGTCGGGCTCCAGAGCAATTTCACCATCCTCGATACCGACGACCAGCTTCGCCTGCTCAAACAACTGATCCAGGCGGAGGGGATCGACGAGAAGCGCTGGCCCGCGCGCCAGCTCGCCGGGCAGATCGACCAGTGGAAGAACAAGGGCCTTTCCCCCGCCGATCTCGGCGCGGCCGAGGCGGAGGGCTATGCAAACGGCAAGGGCCAGAAGATGTACGCCGCCTATCAGGCGCGGCTGCTCGCGCTCAACGCCTGCGATTTCGGCGACCTGCTGCTCCATCCGCTGACCCTCCTCAAAAAGGACCGCGAGGTTCTCGACCAGTATCAGACCCGCTTCCGCTACATCATGGTCGATGAGTATCAGGACACCAACAGCGCCCAGTATCTCTGGCTCCGGCTGCTCGCTCAGGAGCGCAAGAACATCTGTTGTGTCGGCGACGACGACCAGTCCATCTATTCCTGGCGCGGGGCGGAGGTCACCAACATATTGCGGTTCGAAAAGGACTTTCCGGGCGCGACCATCGTCCGGCTGGAACAGAATTACCGCTCGACCCCGCATATCCTCGCCGCCGCGTCGGGCGTGATCGCGGGCAACAGCGAGCGGCTGGGCAAGACATTGTGGACTGCCGAGGACCAGGGCGAGAAGGTGCGCGTGCTGGGCGTGTGGGACGGGCCGGAGGAGGCACGCACCGTCGGCGACGAGATCGAGCGCATGCATGGCGCCGGATTGCCGCTGGACCGCTTTGCCATCCTGGTGCGCGCGCAGTTCCAGACTCGCGAGTTTGAGGACCGCTTCATCCAGATCGGCCTTCCCTATCGCATCGTCGGCGGCTTCCGCTTCTACGAGCGCGCCGAGATTCGCGATGCGCTCGCCTATCTGCGCCTGATCGCGCAACCGGCAGACGATCTGGCGTTCGAGCGGATCGTCAACGTCCCCAAGCGCGGCCTCGGCGACAAGGCGGTGGAGCGGATCTTCCGCCTCGCCCGCGCCGAGGGCGTGACGCTGATGGCTGCGGCGGGCCTCATCCTCGACAGCGACGAGCTGACGCCGCAGGCGCGCCGCTCGCTTTCCGCGTTCATCGCCAATGTCGCGCGCTGGCGCGACATGGCGGCAAGCCTGCCCCATGCGGAGGTGGCGCGCATCCTGCTCGACGAAAGCGGTTACACCGCCATGCTTCAGGCAGAACGCTCTGCTGAATCTGCGGGCCGCCTCGAAAACCTCTCGGAGCTCGCCCGCGCGATGGAGGATTACGAGACGCTGGGCGCGTTCCTCGAACATGTCAGCCTGGTGATGGACAATGACGCGGCGGACGCCAGCGCCAAGGTCACGATCATGACGATCCACGCCGCGAAAGGGCTGGAATTCGACACGCTGTTCCTGCCGGGCTGGGAAGAGGGCGTCTTTCCGTCGCAACGCGCGCTCGACGAGGGCGGTCTCACCGCGCTGGAGGAGGAACGCCGCCTCGCCTATGTCGCGATCACGCGCGCGCGCCGCCGCTGCACCATCCTGCATGCCGCCAACCGCCGCATCTACGGTCAATGGACCAGCTCCATCCCCTCCCGCTTCATCGCCGAACTGCCGCCGGCGCATATCGAGGAGGAAAGCAGCGTCGGCGGGGGTGCCAGCCTGTGGCGCGCCAATTGGGCGGATCAGCCCGATCCGTTTCGCGACGTCGGGCGCGGCACCGGGCGCGGTCCGGGGTGGCAGCGCGCGAGCCGCTCCGGCGGCATCGGTTCGCCGAGCAGCTTTCCGCAGGAGGTGCGCTCGCCCGCCATCTCCATGGCCGCAAAGCCGCGCGACGACCTGTCGACCGGTCAGCGCGTCTTTCACCAGAAATTCGGCTATGGCTCCATCGCTTCAATCGACGGCAACAAGCTGGAGATCGATTTCGAGCAGGCAGGGCGCAAGCGGGTGATCGACAGTTTCGTGACAGCCGCCTGAATTTCGGGCCGACCAAAGTTTTTCTGCCGCATGCCCAGCAAATAGCATGTTGCGGTCGCCAACGTCCCGGTGCAGAGGAGCGCGATGAGCAGTTCCTCTCCGGGAGCCGGCCAAGCCAGCGAGCCCCGATCCGATCATCCGCTGAGATATCGCAACTACCGGATGTACCTGATTGGCCGGTTGTCCAATGGCTTTGCCGTCAACGGCATGACGCTGGTTATCGGGTGGCAGGTCTATACCATAGCCCGCCAGACGATGGAGACGAAGGCCGCCGCCGCCCAGCTTGGCATGATCGGCCTCGTCCAGTTCCTGCCGATGCTGCTGCTGACGCCGGTGGCGGGACTGATCGCGGACCATTTCGATCGCCGCCGCATCGCCCAGTCGACATCGCTGCTGCTGTGTCTCTGTTCCGCCGCGCTGGCGCTCGCGACCTTCGAAGGCTGGATCTCGCTGCCCATATTGTTCGCCCTGTCGTCCTTCCTTGGCGTCGCCCGGGCGTTCAACGGCCCCGCCTATAACTCGCTGGCGCCCAATCTCGTGCCCATCAACATCCTGCCCCGCGCGGTCGCGATATCGAGTACGACATGGCAGAGTGCGATCATCATCGGCCCGGCGCTTGGTGGTTATCTCTATGCGATCAAGGACTGGGCCGCCTATGCCGCGGCGACGCTGCTGTTCACGATAGGCATCACCGCCTTTTCGTTCATCGGCAAGGTGCCTCAGCCGCCGCGCGACACCACCCGGCATCCGATCCGGCAGATG
The DNA here is from genome assembly GCA_050176605.1 of Sphingobium sp. Classification (GTDB taxonomy): domain Bacteria; phylum Pseudomonadota; class Alphaproteobacteria; order Sphingomonadales; family Sphingomonadaceae; genus Sphingobium. The sequence goes on from JBFXHW010000001.1 coordinate 27,739, forward strand.
GTCGATGGCCTCGCTTATGTTAAGCGGAACCGACTGGTGCAGGGCGCAATCACGCTCGATCTGTTCGCCGTGCTGCTGGGCGGGGCGACGGCGTTGCTGCCGGTCTATGCGCGTGACATATTGCATGGCGGCCCGACCGGGCTCGGCCATCTCGCCGCTTCGCCCGCGATCGGCGCGGCCGCCACCGGCCTCTGGTTTTCCTTCCACCCGCTGAAGACCGAGGTGGGCGTCAAGATACTGTTCGCGGTCGTCGTCTTCGGCATCGCAACCATCGTTTTCGGCGCGACCGCCTTCATGCCTTCATCCATCGCCATGCCGGTGGCAATGGGCGCGATGGTGCTGTGGGGCAGCGCGGACATGTTCTCCGTGTTCGTGCGCCAGACCCTGGTTCAGGTCTATACGCCCGATTCGATGCGCGGGCGGGTCAGCAGCGTGTCGCAACTGTCGATTTCCGCGTCGAATCAGCTCGGCGAGGCCGAATCGGGCTTTCTCGCCGCGCTGATCGGCCCGGTTGCCTGTGTCATTTTCGGTGGCGCGGGTGCTATAATCGTCACATTGATCTGGTCTAGGCTCTATCCCGAGCTTAGACTTGCGCGGACATTCGATCCCCCCGGCAGCGTGGCCGAACCGGTTCAGAAGGAGAGCTGAAGATGATCGCAGGGTCCATTTTGGAAACCATCGGCGGCACGCCGCACATCCGCGTCAATCGCCTGTTTGGCAACGCCAATGTCTGGATAAAGTCGGAACGCGCGAATCCAGGCGGGTCGATCAAGGACAGGATTGCCCTCGCGATGATCGAGGCGGCCGAAAAATCGGGCGAACTCACGCCCGGTGGCACGATCATAGAGCCTACTTCGGGCAATACCGGCGTCGGCCTCGCTATGGTCGCGGCGGTGAAAGGGTACAAGCTGATCCTCGTCATGCCCGAAAGCATGTCGATCGAGCGTCGTCGCCTGATGCTTGCCTATGGGGCGAGCTTCGACCTGACGCCCCGCGAAAAGGGCATGAAGGGCGCGATCGAGCGCGCGCTGGAGCTGATCGACCAGACCCCGAATTCCTGGATGCCGCAACAGTTCGAGAACCCGGCCAATATCGACGTGCACATGCGCACCACGGCGCAGGAGATTCTCACCGATTTCGCCGATCAACCGATCGATGCGCTCATCACCGGCGTCGGCACCGGCGGACACCTGACCGGTACGGCGCAGGTGCTGAAGGAAGCCTGGCCTAACCTGAAGGTCTATGCGGTCGAACCGACCCTTTCGCCCGTCATCAGCGGCGGCGCGCCCGGCCCGCACCCGATTCAGGGCATCGGCGCCGGTTTCATTCCGGCCAATCTGCACACGAAGCTGCTGGACGGAGCCATCCAGGTCGATCCGGCCGACGCCAAGGAAATGGCGCGACGCGCCGCGCGGGAGGAAGGGATGCTGGTCGGCATATCTTCGGGCGCGACGCTTGCCGCCATCGCGCAAAAGCTGCCCGATCTCGCTCCGGGATCGCGCGTGCTCGGCTTCAACTACGACACCGGGGAACGCTATCTCTCGGTGCCGGACTTCCTGCCCGAATAGGCGAAAGCCATGGCCGTCGAGGCCGAAAGACGCCAGACTCTGCTGATGGCCGTGGCGGCGCTGCTGCTCGTGGCGCTGCCTGTGGCGGGGACGGGACTCGCACGGCTGGGTCTTCCGCCGGCAGGACCGGCGCAACAGATTGCCACCGCCATTCGACCACCGGCGAGCACGCCTCCGCCAAAGGTCGAACCGGTTAAGGTTCTGGAACTCGCGCCGGACGACGCGCGCAAGCTCAATGCCGCCGTGCCCTTTTCGACCGCGCCCAATCCGGCCGCCCGACCCTTCCTGTTTTCCGGGAGCAATGCCGAGCGGGATCGCGCAATAGACTGCCTCGCCGCCGCGCAATATTATGAGGCTGGCGACGATCCGGTAGGACAGAAGGCGGTAGCTCAGGTGGTACTGAACCGGGTGCGCCATCCCGCCTTTCCCAAATCGGTATGCGCGGTCGTGTTCGAGGGGGCGGAACGAAAGAGCGGCTGCCAGTTCACCTTCACCTGCGACGGGGCAATGGCGCGAACGCCGCCCGACGCTGCCTGGACACGCGCCCGTGTGCTGGCCCGGCGGATGCTGGCCGGGCTTGTCGACCGCAAGGTCGGATATGCCACCCATTATCATACCGACTGGGTCGTCCCCTATTGGAGCGCCAGCCTCGACAAGATCACCGAAGTCCACACCCATCTCTTCTTCCGCTGGTCCGGCTGGTGGGGAACACCGGGCGCCTTCCTGCGGTCGGTCAGCACGACCGAGCCGCAGATCGCGTTGCTTTCCCGCCTTTCGCCATCCCATGAAGCGCCCGCCGGGCTATCGCCGGATGGTCTCACGGCGCCGCAGATGACGCAGGATGCGGCGCAGATGGCCGCAGGCCGCATTCAACTGGAAGGCCCAACCCTGCCCGGCGGGGTAAAACTGGTGGCGACGTCGCCGGAAAAGGATTCCTTTATCGTCTCCATGCCCCGGGCGATGGCGACGGGCGACTATCTCGCTTTCACCCGCAACATCTGTTCCGGCCGCCAGCGCTGCCGGATCATGGGCTGGCGCTCGGATACCTCGCCGCCCGGCGCTTTCCCGATACCGGACAGGGCGCTATCCTCCATGCTGTTCAGCTATATCCACGACGCGCCGAGCGGATTGCAACGGCTGCTGTGGAACTGCCGCCGCATTCCGCAGGACGACCCCCGCAACTGCATGCGCGAGCGCGTGCCGCTGGGACAGCTCATTCCCTCCGCCAGCGGTCCATCAGCCCCGAAAGCCGCGCCCGCTCCATGACCGTCAGCCTCTTTGACCTTTTCAAGATCGGCGTCGGGCCCTCCAGTTCCCACACCGTCGGCCCGATGCTTGCCGCCTTCCGCTTTCGCGAAAGACTGGCCGAGGACCGCCATCTCGACAGCATCGCGCGCCTGCAGGTGGACCTTTATGGATCGCTGGCCCTCACGGGAAAGGGCCACGCCACCGACCGCGCGATCCTGCTTGGGCTTGCCGGATGCCATCCCGCGACCCTCTGCCCCGATGAGGCGGATGCGCTGGTCGGGCGGATACGGTCGTCGGGCCGAATGCCGATCGGCAGATCGTGCGAGATCGCGTTCGACGAGGAGAGCGATCTGCTCTTTCACCAGCGCGACCGCCTCCCCTTCCATTCCAACGGCATGCGCTTTGCGGCCTTCGACGCGGGCGGAGGGGAACTGGCCATATGGACCGCCTATTCCATCGGCGGCGGCGCGATCGTCGACGAGGCCGATATCGCCGGAAATGCGCCACCTGCCCTGCTCGCCGACATTCCCTACCCGTTCCGGTCGGGGCACGAACTGCTCGAACGCGCCGAAACGGCTGGGCTGTCGCTCGCCGAGCTCGCGCTCGCCAACGAATGCGCTGGCCGCAGCGAACCGGAGGTACGCGAAGGCATAGCGGAGATCATCGGCGCGATGACCGCCTGCATCGAGCGCGGGATCGCCAGCGAGGGAACGCTGCCCGGCGGCCTCAACGTCCGGCGGCGCGCTCCCGCGCTGCATCACCGCCTGACCAGCCGGGCCGAATGCTCGCTCGCCGACCCGCTCTCCGTCATCGACTGGGTCAATCTGTGGGCGCTCGCGGTCAACGAGGAAAACGCGTCGGGCGGCCGGGTCGTAACCGCCCCGACCAATGGCGCGGCCGGTATCGTGCCCGCCGTGCTGCGCTATTATCAGCGCTGCGTTCCCGGCGCGACCGACGAGGGCGCAACCCGCTTCCTGCTCGTCGCGGGCCTGATCGGTTCGCTGTTCAAGGAGAATGCCTCGATCTCCGGCGCAGAAGTCGGGTGTCAGGGTGAGGTGGGCGTCGCCTGCTCGATGGCGGCGGCGGGCCTCTCGGCCGTGCTGGGCGGAACCAACGCGCAGATCGAGAATGCCGCGGAGATCGGCATGGAGCATAATCTCGGGCTCACCTGCGATCCTGTCGGGGGTCTGGTGCAGGTGCCCTGCATAGAACGCAACGCGGTCGGCGCGATCAAGGCCATAGAGGCCGCGCGCCTTGCCCTGATCGGCGACGGCACGCACCGCGTCAGCCTCGATCAGGTGATCGAGACAATGCGCCGTACGGGGGCGGACATGAGCGAACGCTACAAGGAAACGTCGCTGGGCGGCCTCGCCGTCAACGTCGTCGAGTGCTGAAGAGCCAGACTCTCACCGATCCGCGAACATCTCCGGAGGCAGGGCCATCATCGCCTCCGCGCCGCCCTCCATCTTGCGACGCAGGGCACCCGCGTCCGGCATGATGCGTTCGGCATAGAAGCGTGCCGTCACCAGCTTCGCCTCCAGCCAAGCCTTGTCCCCGTCGCCTGCGTCGATGCGCACGACCGCAGCGGACGCCATGCGCAGCCACATCAGGCCGACCGAGACGATGCCCATGATGTGCATGTAATGATAGGCGCCCGCTCCGGCGTTGTTCGGGTTGGTCATGCCGTTCTGCATCAGCCACATGGTCGCAGCCTGAAGCTGGCCGTTCGCCTTTTCCAGCGCCTCGGCGAACGCCGCAAGCCGGGGTTCGGCCTTCGCGGCGGCCACTTCCTCGCCGACGATCTTCAGGAACAGCTGCAGCGCGCGGCCACCGTTCTGCGCCAGCTTGCGCCCGACCAGATCCATCGCCTGCACACCGTTCGCGCCCTCGTAGATCTGGGCGATCCGCGCGTCGCGCACATATTGCTCCATCCCCCATTCGCGGATGTAGCCATGGCCGCCATAGACCTGCTGGCAGTTGACGGCGATCTCGAACCCCTTGTCGGTGCCATAGCCCTTGATGACCGGGGTCAGCAGCGAGATAAGGTCGTCAGCAGCCTGCCGCTCCTCCTCGGTCTGCGCGAAATGGGTAAGGTCGACCTGCAGGCCGCCCCATAGCACCAGCGCGCGCAACCCTTCGGTCAGCGCCTTGGCCTCCATCAGCATGCGGCGCACATCGGGATGGACGAACAGCGTGTCGGCCTTTTCCTCCGGGTCGGCCGGGCCGGTCAGAGCGCGGCCCTGCCGCCGGTCCTGCGCATATTGCACAGCGTTCTGATAGGCGATCTCGGCCTGGCCAAGGCCCTGCAGCCCGACACCCAGGCGCGCATCGTTCATCATGATGAACATGGCGGCGAGACCCTTGTTCTCCTCGCCGACCATCCATCCGGTGGCGCCGTCATAGTTCATCACGCAGGTCGCGTTGCCGTGAATACCCATCTTGTGCTCGAGTGACCCGCAGGAGACCGCGTTGCGTGCGCCCAGCGATCCGTCATCGTTCACCATGAATTTCGGCACGACGAACAGCGAAATGCCCTTGCTGCCTTCCGGTGCGTCCGGTGTCTTTGCCAGCACCAGATGGATGATGTTCTCCGAAAGATCGTGCTCCCCCGCCGAAATGAAGATCTTCGTGCCGGTGATCGCATAGCTGCCATCGGCACTGGGAACGGCCTTGGTCTTGATAAGGCCGAGGTCGGTGCCGCAATGCGGCTCGGTCAGGTTCATCGTGCCGGTCCAGACGCCCGTCACCATGTTGGGGATATATTTGGTCTTCTGCTCCTCGCTGCCCTTGGCGATCAGCGCGTTGATCGCACCGGAGGAGAGGCCGTGATACATCTCGAAACTGTGGTTCGCCGAACACATGAACTCGCCGAACGCCGTGGCGACGACCGACGGCATGCCCTGCCCGCCATATTCGGTCGGCGCGTGCAGTGTTGACCAGCCCGCTTCGGTGAACTGCTTATAGGCGTCCTTGAAACCGGTCGGCGTGGTCACGCTGCCATCGTCATGACGGGTGCAGCCTTCCAGATCGCCTGTCTGGTTGAGCGGGAACGCTACCTCGGAGGCGAACTTTCCGCCCTCCTCCAGCACGGCCGCGACAATATCGGCCGAAGCCGCCTCGAAACCGGGCAGGTTGGAATAATTGTCGAGCTGCAAGACTGCATCGAGCACGAAGCGCGCATCCTTCACAGGAGCATTGTAGATCGGCATGGCCTTCTCCTTGGTCCGCCCTAATTCTTCCGCTTGTCGAGCCTGGCGGCGGCCTCGACCAGTGCGACGAAGGCGGACAGTTCCTCGATCGCGCCTTCTATATCCTCCCGCTGGCGTTCCAGCAGGCCAATGCGCTCGCGGCATTTCCGCAGCGTGATCTCGCGCTGGGTCACGCGCCCGTCGTCGAGATCGTAGAGATCGATCATTTCGCGAATGTCGGCAAGGCTGAAACCCACCCGCTTTGCGCGCAATATCCAGGCGAGGCGCGCGCGGTCGCGGCGACCATAAATTCGTGCGGCGCCCTTGCGCTGAGGCGAGAGCAGCCCCTCATCCTCGTAGAAACGGAGCGCGCGCGGCGTCACCTCGAACTCGGCGGCAAGGTCGGAAATCGAATAGTTTTCCTGCTTGCGCTCGTCGGGCAGGTCCACCCATCCCGGGCTTGTGATCATCTTGTTCATCGAACGCCTGTATAGTTGACGTTTACGTTTACGTCAACCCTTGCGCGGACACATCAACCGGCCTTCCGCGGAGCGCGCGTCGCGGGCCACGTTCTCGTCCCGCGCCACGCGCGGGATCGATACACCCTCCAGCGATCCGCGCTTGCTGCAAAGCGACTGGCATTCCACGTCCATCACGCCGGGAAAGGATATCCGGTCGCCCTCATAGCGCACCACGGCAAGGCAGGCGGAGCGCGCGAAATTGAGGATCAGCTTGTCGCCGGAAAGGCGCGCGGTGCCATGGCCATTGCAATCGATGCCTTCGCCGAAGGCGGCCTCCATCGCGAAATCCATCTTGCCGTCCTTGCCAGGAACGATGCACAGGCTGTCGCGCCCGGCCTCATGGCTGTTGCGATAGAGCCCGACCGGGGAGAGCGATCCGGCATCGGCGACGACACCCGCATCGACGGCTGCTTGCTCCAGCGACGAACCGGCACCAGGCGCAGCCCCGTTTCCGGGCGTACCAGAGACTTCCGGCGATGGCTGGTCACATCCCGCGATCAGGATCAATGCCGCGAAAGCCGCGAAACGCGCGCTAGTCATCGATCCTTTCCAGCCCGGCTTCGCCGATCCGGCGATAGAAACAGCTTGTTTCGCCGGTATGGCAGGCCGGGCCAGCCGGCCGCGCGACGAGCCAGACCGCGTCCTGATCGCAATCGATGCGCATTTCGACGACAGAGAGGACATGGCCGGAGGTTTCCCCCTTCTTCCACAGCCGCCCCCTGCTGCGGGACCAGAAATGCGCCTCTCCCGTCTCCCGCGTCATGGCCAGCGCCTCGGCATTCATATGCGCCAGCATCAGCACCGCGCCGGTTCCGACATCGGTAACGACCGCCGTGATCAGGCCGTTGGCATCATATTTCGGGTCGAGCCTCAGGCCCGTCTCGCGTTCGTCGCTCATGCTCCGCTCTTAGGAGCGACGGAAGATCGCGGCAAGCTCGACATGGGTGGACCAGCGGAACTGTCCGACCGGCTGAACGCGCTCCAGCCGATAGCCGCCTTCGACCAGCGTCTTCGCGTCGCGCGCGAAGCTCGACGGATTGCAGGAGACATAGGCGATCGTCGCGACCGCGCTTTCCGCTAGCTGCATCACCTGTTCCCGCGCGCCCGCGCGCGGCGGATCGAGCAGGATGGCATCGAACCGCCCGGCTTCCTCCACCGTCAGCGGGCGACGGAAGAGGTCGCGATGATCGACCGCGACCTGCCGCTGCGCCCGGTTCGCGGCGGTCTTCAGCGCCATCACCATGTCGCGCGCCGCCTCGGCCGCATAGACTCGCCTGCCCTCGCCCAACGCCAGCGCGAAGGTACCGAGACCAGCGAACAGATCGGCCCAGACCGACGCACCTTCGAGAGCGGGCCTCACAGCCTCGATCAACGCGGCCTCGCCGTCGGCCGTCGCCTGCAAAAAGGCGTAAGGCGGCACCGCGACCGGCAACCTCCCGAGGCTGATCGTCACGGGCTCGGGCTCATATCGCGTCTGCGGCCCATAGCCATCGTCGATCGACAGCCGCGCCAGCCCATGCGCGGATGCAAATTCCGTCAGCCTTTCGGCGGCCTCAAGCCCTTCGGCCTCAACCCCTTCGATCAACAGGTCGACGCCTTGATCCGTCAGCGTCATCTTGGCCTGCGCCGCGCGGCGATCGCCCACCATCGGCCCGAGCAGACCGCGCAGGGGATCGGTCAGCGCGAACAGCGCGGGATGCACTATCTCGCACATCTCCATGTCGACGATGCGGTGGCTGTTGCCGCTCGAAAATCCGAGGACGATCTTCCGGCCGAACCGCGCAATGCGCAGCGCGGCCCGCCTGCGGCTGCGCGGCGGCGAAACATGGGCCGGGAACACCTCCCCGGCCTCCACGTCCTGCCCGGCGAGCGCGCCCGCCACCCGGTCGCGCACATAGGCGGCGAGGCTCTCCTCATCGAGATGCTGGAGCTGACAGCCACCGCACAGCGGATAGTGGCGGCAAACCGGATCGGCATGATGGGGGCCGTGCTGCAGACCGCCGCCGTCCATCAGCCGGTCGCCCGGCGCGCTCATCGGCACATGGCGCCCGTCTCCGGTGACCCCGTCGCCTTTTGCGGCGATCCGGACGATCGTCGCCGGATCGCTCAAAGGCAGCGGCCCAGCACGCCCGGCAGATGCGGCAGCAGATCGTCCGCGATGAAGCCCGGCCCGGCCATGCGCGCCGCCTCGCGATGCAGCCACACCGCCTCGCACGCCGCTCCATAGGGGTCGCCCGTCACGGCGAGCCGCGCCGCGCATATTCCGGCCAGCACATCGCCCGTCCCTGCGGTCGAGAGCCAGGAACTCGCCCGGTCCGAAACACACGCCCTTCCATCCGGCGCGGCGACAACGGTCGTCGGCCCCTTCAGCACCACGACCGCGCCCGATCCCTTTGCGGCGGACAGCGCCTGCTCGATCACTGTCCCGGCGATGTCGAGTCCCTTGAGATTGGCGAAAAGCTGAGCGAATTCGCCCGCATGCGGCGTCAGTATCGCCTTGTCCGGCAGGGCCGCCAGAGCGCCATGCGACAGATGCCAGAGCGCATCGGCATCGAGAACGGCGGGGTGGCGATGCACCAGCACCTGCCCCAGCCGTTCCGCCGCCGCATCGGACCGCCCGAGGCCCGGCCCGACCAGCAGCGCATCGATCCGCTTGTCGGCAAGCTCCGTCTCGTCCTTCAGCGATCCGCGAACGATGGCATGCGATGTATCGACGATCGCCTGCGCGCCGAGCAGCTTCACATAGCCCGCACCGGAGCGCGCAGCGGCCTCCGCACCGAGCGCCGACGCGCCCGCCATTTCACCGGCGACCGCTGCGACCAGCCCGCGCGTATATTTGTGCGCTCCGTCGTCCGGCGCCGACAGGAACGGACGCGCGATGCGCCTGACCGCCGCACCCGGCGCATCGATGCCAATGTCGCAGCAAACCATCCGGTCCCAGCAGGTCGCAGCCGGACGCAGCATATGGGCGCGTTTCCAGGCACCGAGCGATATGCAGATATCGAAATGCGGCACCGGCGACAGCAATGCGCCGTCGTCGGTGGAGATCCCGCTCGGCAGGTCGACCGCATAGCTGTGCCCCGCCGCCTCGACCAGGTCCGCCAGCCGCGATGCAACGCTCAGCTCCAGCCCGCGCGACAGGCCGGTGCCGAACAGTGCATCGACCACCTGATGCGCGGGCGTTGCGGTCATCAGGTCCTCGACCGGGCCGTCCCAGTCGGCGCGTGCCTGTTTCGCGCTTTCTGTCACCGGCTCGGCCAGCGCCGCCACCCGCACCGGTACGCCATGCTCGCGCAAAGCGCGCGCGATCACATACCCGTCGCCGCCATTGTTGCCCGGCCCGCACAGGATCAGCGTGTCGCGATGCGCACCCGTGCGCCAGATGATCTCCGCCGCCGCACGGCCCGCGCGCACCATCACATCATATTCCGGCACGCCGCTCGCAAAGAGGGCCTGTTCGGCGGCACGCATCTCCGCGGCATCAAGGATGGGCTCCGCCATCATTTCACCCGTTCCTCGCCCAGCCGATAGACATCGCCTCCGACCGTGATCCGCCACGCACCGTCCTGATCCCGCGTCAGAACGACCTTCTCGGCGCCGTCCGTCGTCGCCGTGGACATGTCGCCACGGCTTAGCCGGAACCGGCGAAACCCGCCATCGGGATGATGCAGGATGAATCCGTCAAAGCCGTCCTCCTCCATCGTGCAGTCGCGGGCGAAGTCGGGCATTCCCCCGACCCGGCAATCGACCGGGCGGCCAGGAAGCTTCGGGTCCGCCGCACCGGAACAGGCGGAGAGCATTACCATGCCCGCCGCCAGCGCCAGAGGATCAGATATCCGCATAAATATGGGTTTCGGCGCTCGCTCCCGGATGCGTCACCGCGCCCTTGACCGCCGGACCCACATTCTGCGCAAAGCGCCACAAGGCACCGGCCTGATAGTCGTTGGCGCGCGGCTGCCATTGCGCGCGGCGCGCGGCCAGCACGGCCTCGTCGACCTTCAGGTCGATCGTGCCCGCCTCCGCATCAATGCTGATGATGTCGCCATCCTCGACCAGCGCGATCGGTCCGCCCGCCGCCGCCTCCGGCCCGACATGGCCGATGCAGAAGCCGCGCGTGGCGCCGGAAAAGCGCCCGTCGGTGATGAGTGCAACCTTCTCGCCCATGCCAAGCCCGTAAAGCGCGGCGGTGGTCGAGAGCATCTCGCGCATGCCGGGGCCGCCCTTCGGCCCCTCATAGCGAATGACGACGACCTGCCCGTCCCTGATTTCGCGCTTCTCGACCGCGGCGAAGGCGTCCTCCTCGCAATCGAACACGACCGCCGGCCCCTCGAACTTGAGGCGCTTCATGCCTGCGACCTTCACGATGGCGCCTTCGGGCGCGAGGCTGCCTTTCAGCCCGACGACGCCGCCGGTGGGCGAGAGCGGCGTCTTCGCGTCATGGATTACCTTCTGGTCGGGGTTCCAGGTGACCTCGTCGATATTCTCGCCGAGCGTTTTTCCTGTCACCGTCATGCAGTCGAGATGCAGCAGGCCCGTCTGCGCGAGGCTCTTCATCAGCATGTAGATGCCGCCCGCATCGTGCATGTCCTTTGCGACATAGTTCCCGCCGGGCTTCAGGTCCGCCATATAGGGCGTGGACTTGAAGATCTCGGCAACGTCGAAAAGGTCGAAGTCGATGCCGCATTCGTTCGCCATGGCGGGCAGATGCAGCGCGCCGTTGGTCGATCCGCCCGTCGCCGCGACGATGCGCGCGGCGTTTTCGAACGCTTCACGCGTGCAGATGTCGCGCGGGCGGATATTTTTCGCGAGCAGCTCCATTACCTGTTTGCCGGCCGCGACCGCGACCTCCTGACGGCTCTGGTAGGGCGCGGGCGCCATGTTGCTGTTGGGCAGCGACAGCCCGATCGCCTCGCCGACACAGGCCATGGTGTTGGCGGTATATTGCCCGCCGCACGCGCCATGGCCGGGGCAGGCGACCTTTTCGAGCGCGATCACATCCTTCAGCGGGCAGGTACCCGCCACATATTTGCCGACCACCTCGAACACGTCGACGACGGTGACGTCGCGGCCTTCGAAGGTGCCGGGCAGGATCGATCCGCCATAGACGAAGATCGACGGCACATTGAGGCGCAGCATCGCCATCATCATGCCGGGCAGCGACTTGTCGCATCCGGCGAAGGTAACGAGCGCGTCATAGCAGTGGCCGCGCACCGAAAGTTCCACCGAGTCCGCGATCACCTCCCGGCTGACGAGCGAGGACTTCATCCCCTGATGCCCCATGGCGATCCCGTCGGTCACGGTAATGGTGTTGAAACGGAAAGGCGTGCCGCCCGCCGCCATTACGCCCTCGCGCGCCCAGTCGGCCTGCGCGTCGAGCGTGGTGTTGCACGGCGCGCTGTCATTGCCCGCGCTGGCAAGACCGACGAAGGGCTTCGCAATATCCTCTTCCTGCCATCCCATCGCATAATAATAGCTGCGGTGCGGCGCGCGCTCCGGCCCCACCGAGACGTGACGGCTGGGGAGTTTCGACTTGTCGAACGAATGAGTCATGAAAAGAGGCCCTTGTTGCTGCGGGAGCCTCTATTCTCTCGCGGGGCCTTATGCAAGCAGGGCGCGGCAGCGCTCCACCACAGGCGCGAGTATGTCTGTGAAGCGCCGCTGGCCATCCGGGCTGCCCGCGATATCCTGCCGCATTTCGATGCCGAGATAGGGGACGCCGTTCGCCTCCGCATGGCGGTTCATCGTCGCGTTGAGCAGCCTGCCGGAATAGGGAAGCTGGTCGCCCACGACGAGCCCTGCGTCCTCCAGCATCGGGATGGCGATGCGCGGGGCGCGCTCGTCCTCGTTATAGAGGACGCCGATCTCCCAGGGGCGCTGGTGATCGGGATCGCTCGCAAAACTCGCCGTAAAGCTGTGCAGTGACAGGATGAACGGCCTTTCGATTCCGGCCAGCCGCGCCGCGATCTCGGCATGATAGGGGCGGTAGAAGCGGGCGAGCCGAGCCTCGCTGTCGGCGCCAAGATTGCCCGGAATCATATGTCCGTCGCTCATTTCGGTGATGAGGCCAGGCGCGTCCTCTTCGCGGTTGAAATCAATTACGAGGCGGGACACACCGCCCAGTATTGCGCGGCAACCCAGCCTTTCGGCCAGCAGCCCCGCGACGGCCGCGACGCCGACATCGACCGCGATATGCTCGTTCAGCAGCGCCGGATCAATACCAAGGTCGATGTCGTCGGGCACATGATTGGACGCATGGTCGGCAATGATCAGGACAGGCGCATTGCCGCCATCGATCAGTCGGAACGCCTCGTTCATCTCAATGCCCCCGTCATCGTCCACCAGCCGGGATGGATCGCCCGGATTGCCGTTTCGGCCATATCGCACGCGCGCGCGTCCCCGAACAGCGCGAAGCATGTCGCGCCCGATCCCGACATGCGCGAAAGGACGGCGCCCGGCTGCGCCGCCAGCGCCGCCAGCACCTCGCCGATTTCAGGAACCAGTCGGCGGGCCGGCTCCTCCAGATCGTTGCGACCGCTCTGCCATTCTTCGGGATCCAGCGCGCCCTGATCCACCCCGTCCCACGCCGCGAACACCGGCCCGGTCGGACAGGGCAGGCGCGGATTGACGAGCAGCACGGGCCTGCCCGAAAGATCGAGATCGACAGGCTCCAGCCGCTCTCCGACCCCCGTGCCGAACAGCGTCGCCGACGCGAGGCAGGCGGGCACATCGGCACCCAGAGTGCGCGCAATCAGGGGAAAATCGAGGGTAGCCGGGTTGATACCCCACAGCCGCACCAGGAGGCGCAACGCGGCGGCCGCATCGGCCGATCCACCGCCCAGACCGGCCGCGACCGGCAACATCTTGTCGAGCATGATCCGCGCGCCCGCGCCGCCGCCCGCCGCATCGGCAAGTGCCATTGCCGCGCGGACCACCAGATTGTCCTCGCCTTCTCCCACCTCTCCGGCGAAGGGGCCGGAAACAGTCAGCGTCAGGTTGTCGGCGGGTTCCGCCCGGAGCCGGTCGCCACCATCCACGAAGGCGAATAAAGTCTCGATCTCATGATAGCCGTCCGGCCTTCTTGCGCGGACATGAAGGGCGAGGTTGATCTTGGCAAAGGCCGTTTCGGAGAGCGTTTCGACGGCGACTGTCATGGTCTGGCGGAGACGCCCCGGCTTTCGTTCCCACGCTCGATCTTGCTCGCGATCTCCTTGCGCCGCGTCTCGTCCCCCGCCTCATCGTCCAGCCCGACCAGCGCGGCTTTCCAGGCATAGCGCGCCTCGAAGCGGCGGCCCATCGCCCACAGAAGATCGCCCATATGGTCGTTGATCTCTGCGTTTTCCGGTGCTGCCGCTACCGCATCCTGCAACAGCGGCAGCGCCTTGTCATACTGGCCGGACCGGAAAAAGGCCCAGCCCAGACTGTCGGTGAAGGCCGGTTCCTGCGGCCGGAGCCGGTTCGCCTTTTCGAGCAGCCTGATCGCCTCGGGCAGGTTCTCGCTGCGGTCGGCCAGCGCATAGCCCAGATGATTGAGGGCGGGCGCGCTGTCGGGCGACAGTTCCACCACCTGTTCGAGAATGGGCCTGGCCACCTGCCATTTCCCGGCCTGTTCCAGCGCGCCGCCCAGTTGCAGCAACAGCGCCGCGTCGGCCTTTCCCTCCTGCGCAGCGCGCACCCCGCCATAGGCATCGGCTGCCGCCGCATAGTCTCCCGCCTGCATCAGCACATCGCCCAGCAGACGCTGCGCGCGCGCGCTTCCATCGGATGCCGCAATGGCTCTCGCCTGTTCGACCGCTTCCTCGTTGCGCCCCTGCGCCAGCCGCGCCTGCAACCGGACCGCCTGTGCGTTCAGCCATCCTGCCGAGCCAGGCAGGATCTTCCCGGCTTCCGAATAGGCCGTGTCGCGATAGCCGGAGGCAAGCGCCGCGCGGGCGACGGCAAGGCGGACATCCTCGTCCGACGGGTCGGCAAAGCTCGCCATGCGGGCGATGCTCAGCGTCGCGGTACCCTCGCCCTGACCCAACAGATCGAGCGCCAGCCGGACCATCAGCGTGGCAAGGCCGGATTGCGGCGAATCGGGGAAATTGCGATAGCGCTTCCGCGCGTCGATCAACATCGCTTCCGGATCATCGGCGGCGCCGTCGGTCAGCACCTGAATGGCGATCTCATGGTTGCCCATCCGGTCGAAGCGCACCGCAATCCGCGCCCGCTCTTGGGCACCGAAAGGCGTTCCGCGTGCCTTCGCCTGCGCATAGGCTTCCTCCGCGCCCTTTACATCGCCCAGCGCCAGCCGCTGGAGCAGGAGCTGCTCCTCCAGATAGCGAATGGCGAACGCCGCATAGGGCTCGGCCGCCGGAACGACAGGGAGGTCATAGGGGCCATCGCGCATCGACACCCAGCTCGTCATGAACGGGACGAGGAAGCCGAGATTCTGTTCCTGCTCCAGCCTGTCGATCAGGCCCCGTGCCTCGTCCCACTTCTTCCGGTCGAGCGCGTCGATCAGCAGCAGGACGGTGCCGTCGCGCGGCAGCTGCCCGATCTGATCGAGCGCATGGGCCGTCCGCAGCGCCAGCGCCTTGTCGCCCGCCAGCACGGCCTGGCGAAAACCGCGCCGCGCCACCTCGGGATTGGAGGGGTCGAGCACCGCTGCCTGCCGATAGGCGCTGGCCGCATCGAGCAGCGAGCCCTCTGCCTCCGCAAGCCGGGCGCGCGCATAGGCCTCCATGCGCAGATCCTCTCCGGCCGGCTCGCGGCTGGCGACTGCCGGGGCGGAGAGCATCACGGCCCACAGGCCCAGCAGGACACCAGCGCCGCCGTAGCGCCGGTGTGTCAGATGCCTCAGCCGCCTACATATTCGGATAATTGGGACCTCCGCCGCCTTCCGGTGTCACCCAGTTGATGTTCTGGGTCGGGTCCTTGATATCGCATGTCTTGCAGTGGACGCAATTCTGCGCGTTGATCTGAAAGCGTGGCGCGCCCTCATCCTCTCCGACGACCTCATAGACGCCTGCCGGGCAATAGCGCTGCGCCGGTTCGTCATAGAGCGGGAGATTATAGTCGATCGGAACCGACGGGTCCTTGAGCTGAAGGTGGACCGGCTGGTCCTCCTCATGATTGGTATTGGAAATGAACACAGAGGACAGCCGGTCGAAGCTGATCACACCATCGGGCTTGGGATAGTCGATCGGCTTGCAATGCTCCTTGCGCCACAATTTGGTGTGATCGGGCTTGTGCTTCATCGTGATTGGCAGGCCGATCTTCAGCACCCGCATCCACATGTCGATGCCGGCAAGCACGGTACCCAGCGTGTTGCCATATTTGGAGACCGCAGGCTCTGCGTTCTTCACCAGCTTCAGCTCGTCCGCGATCCAGCTTTCCCGCACCGCCGCGCCATAATCGCTCAGTTCGTCGCCGGACCGGTCGGCCGAAACCGCCGCGAAGGCCGCCTCTGCCGCCAGCATCGCCGATTTCATAGCCGTGTGTGTACCCTTGATGCGCGGCACGTTGACGAACCCGGCACTGCACCCGATCAGCGCGCCACCGGGAAATTCCAGCTTGGGTATGGACTGCCAGCCGCCTTCGTTGATCGCGCGCGCGCCGTAGGAGACGCGCCGCCCACCCTCGAGATATTTGCGGATGTCAGGATGCTGCTTCCAGCGCTGGAATTCCTCGAACGGAAAGAGATAGGGATTTTTGTAGGACAGGCCGACAACGAAGCCCAGCGCCACCTGACCGTTCGCCTGATGATAGAGGAAGCCGCCGCCATAGGCATCTGTCAGCGGCCAGCCCTGGGTGTGAATGACGAGACCCGGCTGGTGCTTCGCCGGGTCGATATCCCACAGCTCCTTCATGCCAAGGCCATAGACCTGCGGCTCGCTGTCCGCCTCCAGATCATATTTCGCCTTCAGTTGCTTGGTCAGGTGGCCGCGCGCGCCCTCCGCGAACAGGGTATAGCGCGCGTGCAGCTCCAGCCCCGGCTGATAGTCGGGCTTGTGGTTGCCCTCGCGGTCCACGCCCATGTCGCCGGTGGCGACGCCCTTCACGCTGCCGTCTTCATGATAGAGGATTTCGGCGGCCGGAAATCCGGGGAAGATCTCGACGCCCAGTCCCTCGGCCTGTTCGCCGAGCCAGCGGCAGAGATTGCCGAGGCTGCCGGTATAGGTTCCCTCATTGTGCATGAACTTCGGCGTCATGATGTGCGGCATGGCCATCTTGCCGCCTTCGGTCAGAAACCAGTGCTGGTTGTCCGTCACCGGCACGTCGGCAAGGCTGCAGCCCATATCGCGCCACTCGGGGATCAGCTCGTCGAGCGCCCTGGGATCGATCACCGCGCCGGACAGGATATGCGCGCCGATTTCCGACCCTTTTTCAAGGATGCAGACCGAAATTTCCTTACCGGCCTCGTTCGCAAGCTGCTTCAGCCGGATCGCGGCGGAAAGGCCAGCCGGCCCGCCACCCACGATCACGACGTCGTAAGGCATGGATTCGCGTTCAGTCATCTTTGTCTCCGCCCGGGATCGCTGTCCGTCTTGAGTCTCCGGTTGGCGTGCAGTTCCAACGCTTCGGCAAGGGAATGCGATGACCCGTCTTGACGAATTCGTCAAGTCATGGCCCAAATGAAGCAATGTCGGGGGATATGAATATCATGGCCCACGGCGGTGGCACACGCGCCCATATCGATGGGTTCTTGGCGTGGTGGGCGCTGGCCGGGGTCGACATGGCCGTGGACGAGGAGTGCGTGAACTGGCTGCGTCC
Organism: Sphingobium sp.; assembly: GCA_050176605.1. GTDB lineage: Bacteria > Pseudomonadota > Alphaproteobacteria > Sphingomonadales > Sphingomonadaceae > Sphingobium. The sequence continues at coordinate 45,016 of JBFXHW010000001.1, forward strand.
TGCCGTGCCGCCTGCTGGCGCGCGCGCGGGCGCTCCGCCGCATGGTCAGGCCGCGCCAGCGGCAGCGCTGCCGACAGACCTTGCAGCATTTCACGATCATCTCGCCAATGCATCGAATCTGCCCGAACAGCGCTGGCCCGGCAAGCGCGTCCTGCCGCAAGGGCCGGGCAATGCGAGACTGATGCTGGTCTTCGCCAGCCCGGAATCGCGAGACACTCTGATCTCCGGCGATGCGCAAAAGCTGCTGGATCGCATGCTCGGCGCCATCGGGCTTGTCGCGGAAGAGGCCTATTTCGCCTCGCTCAGCCTCGTCACGCCCCCCGGCGGCCAGATCGACGAGGACGCCCTCGAACCGCTGGCCGCGCGCATGCGCCACCATATCGGGCTGGTCGCGCCAAAGGCGCTGCTGATCGTCGGCGATCAGACGAACCGTGCGCTGGCGCCGACGACAGATGGCTCCGGCGGCGGAAATTTACCTTTTGTTAACTATTCTGGCGGCATTGTTAACGCGGCGATGATCGTGCACCCCCGGCTGCTGCTGAAACAGCCATGGGCAAAGGCGGGTGCATGGAACGCTCTGCGGCAGGTGGCGGGGATTTGGAAACGGTGAAACAACTTCCATTCTTGATGGCGGCGGGCGTGCTGGCGCTGCAGGCGGGTATTGCCCGTGCCGACGAACCCACTCTCCAGACCGGCCGGTCGGATACGGCCAGCGCGATCGAGGATGTCCGCCCGCTTGCCGGCAAGGACGCCTATCGCGCCATCTTCGCGGCGCTGCGCGCGTCGAACTGGGCCGAGGCGAAGTCACGCATCCTGCTGCTCGACAAGAATGATCCGGTTCGCGCGGTGGCGCTTTCTGAGCTGTACACCGCGAAGAACTCTCCCCGCGTCGAGCTGTTCGACCTTCTCGCTCTGCTCAACACCGCGAACTGGCTGCCGGACACGGATCAGCTCGGCCGCATGGCGCAGAAGCGCGGCGCGGAACTGATCCCCGATGGCCCGCAGACGCGCAAGCTCATGTATCTGGGGGCCGCGCCCAAGCGGCGCTATATCACCCCGACGCGCGAGGACACGGCCGCGCAGGCGCTGGTCGCGCAGATCCTGCCCTATATCAAGAATGACGATCCCGCCGGCGCCGAGGCGCTGCTCGCTCCGGCTGAGCCCGGCCTGTCGCCTGACGGCATAGCCGAGGTGCGGCAGCGGGTCGCCTGGTCCTATTATATCGAGAATGACGACGCCGGCGCGCGCCGCCTTGCCTCACGCGCGCTCGAAAGCGGATCGGGGGGCGACTGGGCGGTGCAGGCGCACTGGACGATCGGTCTCTCCGCATGGCGCCAGAACGATCTGCGCGGAGCGGCGGCCTCCTTCGAACAGGTCGCGGGCCGCGCCTCCAACGAGGACATGCGTTCTGCCGGCGCCTATTGGGCCGCTCGCGCATGGATGAACGCGGGCCAGCCTGCCCGGGTGCAGTCGCTGTTGCGGCTTGCCGCAAGGTCGGCGGACAGCTTCTACGGCATGCTCGCGCGCGAAACGCTCGGCATCACTGCACCGGCACCCGCCGCCAACCCGCTGCTTTCGGCAGAGATTGCCGACCGGCCCGCCGTTCGCGCCGCCGTGTCGCTGCACGAGATTGGCGAGGACGGTTTTGCCGACGAACTGCTGCGCCGTCAGGCGGAGATCGGCGACGCGCGCGAGTTCGACGCCCTGCTCTCGCTCACCGATACGCTGAACCTGCCCGAAACCCAGCTCTGGCTCGCGCATCATGGCCCCGCGGGGCATGAGCCGGACAGCTTCGCCCGCTTTCCCATGCCCAAATGGGCTCCGGACGGCGGCTGGCGCGTCGACCCGGCGCTTGTGTTCGCGCACACGCTTCAGGAATCGAATTTCCGCGCCCGCGCCGTCAGCCCGGCAGGCGCGCGCGGCCTGATGCAGGTCATGCCCGGCACCGCGAAGCTGGTGTCCGGCTCGCCCGATCAGCTTTTCAATCCGTCCACCAACATGGAATATGGCCAGCGCTATCTGGAGCAGCTGCGCGATTCGTCGGCGACCGGCGGCCTGCTGCCGAAGGTGATGGCGGCCTATAACGCCGGGCCGGCACCCGTGGCGCGCTGGGCCACCGAGGTTCGCGACGGCGGCGATCCGCTGCTGTTCATGGAATCGCTGCCCTATTACGAAACGCGCGCCTATGTGAACATCGTCATGCGCAATTACTGGATGTACGAGCTGCGCGAAGACGGCAAGGCGGATGCGCTGACCGCGATGGCGGAGGGCAAATGGCCCGCCTTCCCGACGATGAAGAACGGCAAGACCGTTGCAATGAGCTACCGGATGAAACGCTGATGCCGATCGACGAGGGCATCGCCTTCACCCCGGTCCGGATTGCCATCCTCACCGTTTCCGACACACGCAGCCTTGCCGACGACCGGTCCGGCGACACGCTCGCCGGGCGGATACAGGCCGCCGGGCATGAACTGGTGGCACGCGAGATAGAGCGCGACGATGTCGAGGCGATCCTCGCCCATTTCCACCGCTGGATCGACGATCCGGAAACCGACTGCATCATCACCACCGGCGGTACCGGCGTCACCGGCCGCGACGTGACGCCCGAGGCGCTGGCGAAGGTTCAGGACAAGGACATTCCCGGCTTTGGCGAGCTGTTCCGCTGGATTTCCTATGACAAGATCGGCACCTCGACCATCCAGTCGCGCGCCTGCGCCTGTGTTGCGCGCGGCACCTATATCTTCGCGCTGCCCGGCAGCACCGGCGCGGTGAAGGACGGATGGGACGGCATTCTCGCCTTCCAGCTCGACAATCGTCACAAGCCCTGCAACTTCGTCGAGCTCATGCCGCGCCTGCGCGAACGCTGATCAGTCTTCCTTCACATAGACGGCCAGTTCCAGCCCGTCGGGATCGGTAAAGTGAAATCGCCTGCCACCGGGATAGGGATAGATATCCTGGCTGATCGTGCCGCCAGCGGCGACGACAGCCTCTCGCGCGGCCGCGATGTTCCCGACCTCGATCACCGGCAG
>JBFXHW010000002.1:0-35766 GCA_050176605.1 Sphingobium sp.
GGGAAATCCCTGAACTTGGGCAACCCGTCTTTCATTGGCAGCACGGTCTCGGCATAATTGATGTGCACGCCTGGCCGGAAATCGAGGTCGGGAATCGTGGCCGAGAATATGTCGACGACGCCGAGGCCGGGATGATCGGTCATCAGATGGCCGCCGCACTTGCTGCAATATTTGCGGCTGCTGCCCGGCGTCTTGTTGAAGGTGGCGACAAGGTCGCCGCCGGATGTTACCGCGACATTTTCCGGCTTCCACAATGTGAAGGCGTTGACAGGTCCGCCCGACCATGAGCGGCAGGACCGGCAATGGCAATAGCCCATGCCTTCGGGTTCTCCGCTAGCCTCTATCTTTACCGCGCCACAAAAACATTCGCCTTGATATGCCATGACGACTCTCCTCCAAAACGGCCGGGAATCAGGTCGTTTCGAAACACCGATCATATCATCACGCCTGCCACCGTCATATCTTCTTCGCTGCGAACGGCACTCGACGGCCAGGGCCATCCTGAAGGTCATTGATTGTTAATGCCGCCGCACTTATAATCGATGGCATGCGGGCCGGGCCCCTCTGGCGATCGTCTTTGCGGTCGTGATGTCGGACCGCATCGAGTGTTCTCGATGCTGGTCTGAAATTTAGCGTATCTTTGGCAGCTAGAGCAGCACTCGTTTGACCAGATCAAAAGAGGTGTTTTTCATGATCGAACAAAATCCTGCCTTTGGCCGTAGCGTCGCGCGCGATCCCGCTGCTTTCGACGCGGGTCTGCGCAAGCATATGCTGCGGGTATACAATTATATGGCCTCTGGTGTGTTGCTGACCGGCATCGTCGCGATGCTGGTTGCCTCCACGCCCGCGCTCTATCAGCCGATATTCGGCACGCCGCTCAAATGGGTGGTCATGTTCGCGCCGCTGGCCTTCGTGTTCTTCTTCTCCTTTCGTATCGACCGGATGAGTGCATCCTCGGCGCAGGCCGCGTTCTGGGCATTTTCAGGCGTAATGGGCCTGTCGCTGGCATCGATATTCCTCGTGTTTACCGGCATGAGCATCGCGCAGACATTCTTCATTGCGGCGACCATGTTCCTGTCGATGAGCCTGTGGGGCTACACCACCGGGCAGGATCTGTCGCGGTTTGGCAGCTTCCTGATCATGGGCGTGATCGGCGTATTGATCGCCAGCCTGGTCAACCTCTTCCTCGGTTCATCGACGCTCCAGCTGGTGATATCGGTCATCGGCGTTCTAGTCTTCACGGGTCTCACCGCCTGGGATACCCAGAATATCAAATCGCAATATGCCCACAATCTGGGGCATGAGACCGAAACGAAGATGGCGGTTTTCGGGGCGCTGTCGCTTTATCTCAACTTCGTCAACATCTTCCAGTTGCTGCTCAACCTGACAGGCGAGCGGGAATAGATGATCGAGGGACTGTCTGCTCTGGCGAGCGAACCGGCCGCATGGGTCGCGCTCGCCACCCTTGTCGCCATGGAGGTGGTGCTGGGGATCGACAATCTGATCTTCATCTCGGTGCTCAGCAACAAGCTGCCGGAGCATCAGCGCGTCAAGGCTCGGCGCGTCGGCATCGGCCTGGCGCTCGGCCTGCGTCTCGGCCTGCTCGCGTCGATTGCCTGGATCGTGCAACTCACCGATCCGGTGTTTGATCTGTTCGGCCGCGGGATGAGCTGGCGCGACATGATCCTGATCGGTGGCGGGCTGTTCCTGGTGTGGAAGGCCACCAAGGAGATTCATCACAACATCGATCCGACGCCCAATGACGACATGTTCGATGCTCCGATGTCTATCGGCTTCGCTGCGGCCATCGGCCAGATAATCCTGCTCGATCTGGTGTTCTCGCTCGACAGTATCATCACCGCTGTGGGGATGACGGACAATATCGCGATCATGGTGATCGCCGTTGTCGTCGCGGTAACGGTGATGCTGGTTGCGGCGACACCGCTTGCGAACTTCATCGAACGCAATCCGACGGTCGTCATGCTGGCGCTGGCGTTCCTGATGCTGATCGGCACAACACTGATCGCCGAAGGCTTCGGGGCGCATGTGCCGAAGGGCTATGTCTATGCGGCGATGGCTTTCTCGGCCGCAGTCGAGATGCTGAACATCTTCGCCCGGCGAAGAGCGCAGCGGCTCAAGGCGGCGTCAGAGGCAGGCTGACATCATTGCCTTGGCGGAGGCCGGCGTTCTCGCCGGTCTCCGCCCATGTTCGATGACGGAGCCGGCGAGGTTCAGAAGCCGCTCGGCGCGGCGTCGATCACGCTGAGCTTTCCGGTGTCAACCTGCTGGACCTCAAGCGCACGCTCGGCGATGCCGTTGCGGCCAAAGCGGAATGCGCCGTCGATCCCGGCGAATCCTCCCTTGTCGGTGAGCTTCGCGGTCGGGAACGCTGTGCCGACCCGCCATTCCTGAGCTATCTTCACGGTCAACAGCACCGCGTCATAGCCGAGTGCCGAAAGGCGATAGGGAGCGGTCCCGAAACGCGAGCGATATTTGGTCGCAAGCTGGCGGTAATAGGCGTCGGACACACTGGCGAACCAGGCGCCGCGCAACGCCCCGTTGGAGATGAGTCCGCTTTCCGTGTTCCAAAGCTCCGTACCGAGGATGCGGGCATCGACCCCGCCATTGGCGCGGATCAGCGGTGCCGCCTGAATCGCGACCCTGCCGCCGTCCGCGATAAGAACCGCGTCATAACCAGAGGCCTGAGCCAGCTTCTTGATAGCCGTGGTGAGGGAGCCGGGCGAGCGGTCGTAATTCTGCATCGAAACCACCGTGCCGCCTGCCGCGCGCACCGCGCCGAGCATCGCGTTCCCTGTGCGCTCGCCATAGACGCCGCCCGGCACCAGAGCTGCGAACTTGTCGACGCCGCGCGAGCGGGCATAGCTTATGACACGTTCCACCGACTGTTCCGGCGTATACCCCATGATGAAGACGCCGTTGCCAGCAACGCTGCTGTCGTTGGAAAAGCTGATGATCGGTACATTCGCCTTGCGCGCCGGCCCCGCGGCGACCTTTACCTCGTCTGCCGTCAGCGGACCCAGGATCAGCTTACTGCCGTCGGCGATCGCCCGGGCGACTGCGGGCGCTGCGCCTCTGCCGGTGTCATAGGTGGTGATCCGTACATTCTTCGCGGCAGTATCCAGCAGGGCCATGGTCGTGGCGTTGGCGATCGACTGGCCGACGCCTGCATTGGTTCCGCTCGTCGGCACGAGCAGAGCGATTCGGTGGCGCTCATTGTCGGTCGGCAGGCCTGGCTCGACAGGAGCCGGACCGGTCGGCCCGGTTGTCCCCGGCCCGGAGGTTCGGGGCACAATGGTCTGACAGGCCGCGAGAAACAGGCCGATCGCCAGCACGAGTGCCTTTCCCCATCCGCGCAGCGCGCGCCAACACTCCGCTTGCCGAAAGGCACCCGTCTCTGCCATTGCAACTCCTTATGGTGGAAGCTTTGTCTCCGGGCCTATATATCGTTGCTGGGCCTATCGGCAACTTGTCTGATCTCACGCCAAGGGCGGCCGACATATTATGCCGGGCCGATGTGGTGGCGGTCGAGGACAGTCGCGTAAGTGCGCGGCTGCTTCGCCACGCGGGATCGGACCGGCCGATGGTGCCCTATCACGACCATAGCGACGAGGGCGTGCGCGCCCGGTTGGTCGAGCGGATGGCGGGGGAGGCGGTGGCGCTGCTGTCCGATGCGGGCACGCCGCTTATTTCCGACCCCGGATACAAGCTGGTGCGCGATGCACGCGCGGCGGGCCGGGCGGTGACGACGATCCCTGGCCCCTGCGCTGCGGTCGCTGCCCTTACGCTCAGCGGCCTGCCGACCGACCGTTTCCTTTTCATGGGATTCCTTCCGCCCAAGGCAAAGGCGCGCGCCGATACGCTGGCGGAGGTTGCCGGGCTTCGCGCCAGCCTTGTGTTTTACGAGAGCGGGCCGAGGCTGGCCGCCGCGCTGACCGACATGGCGCTCGCATTGGGGGATCGGGAGGCCGTAGTCGCGCGCGAGCTGACCAAGCTCCACGAGGATGTGCGCGCCGGTCCGCTGACCGATCTTGCCGCCTACTATGGTGAGGCGCCGCCGAAGGGAGAGATCGTTGTCGTCGTGGGTCCACCGGCCGCGGCCGGAGCCGCGAGCGAGGATGATGCGGAGATGCTGCTCGCAGAGGCGTTGGCGCGCCTTCCCGTTGGCAAGGCCGCGAGCGAGGTAGCAAAGAAGACCGGACTTGACCGTCGCGCGCTTTACGCCCGCGCGCTGGAGATAAAGGACCGGTGAAATCGTCCGCCCGGATCGGCGCGGAAAGGCGCGGACGTCAGGCGGAACGGATCGCGGGCTGGTGGCTGCGCCTCAAGGGATGGAAGATGCTCGACCGGCGTGTCCGCACGAGGGCGGGAGAGATCGACATCGTCGCGCGGCGCGGCAATCTCGTCGCTTTCGTCGAGGTAAAGGCGCGAAGCAGCGAGGAGGACCTCGATCTCGCCATTGACGAACGGCGCCTGTCGCGTGTTGCGGCAGCGGCGGAAAGCGTCGCTGATCGTTATCTCCGGCCTGGCGATGACATGCAGATCGATGTGATCCTCCTTGCGCCGGGGCGTGTGCCACGCCATTTTAGCAACGTCTGGCACGGGGGATGATACCCGGGCGAACAGGGGAATTGTCATGTCACTAAATGTCGCCGTTCAGATGGACCCAATGGAGGGTATCGGGATCGGCGGAGATTCGACCTTCGCGATCATGCTGTCGGCGCAGGCGCGCGGGCATCGCCTCTGGCATTATGAGGCGCCGGACCTGACATGGCGCGGCGGACGATTGCTGGCGAAGGCGCGTCCGGTGACGGTGCAACGGGTCGAAGGCAATCACTTCGCGTTCGGAGATTGGGAGACGCTGGATCTCGGCCGCGATGCCGATGTCGTGCTGATGCGGCAGGATCCGCCGTTCGATCTTTCCTATATCACCGCGACGCACCTGCTGGAGCGGATTGAGGGCGAGACGCTCGTGGTCAACCGGCCGGGATCGGTTCGCGACGCGCCGGAAAAGCTCTTCGTGCTGGATTACGCCCACTTCATGCCGCCGACGATGATCACCCGCGACCTCGCCGAGGTGCGCGCCTTCCTCGCCGAGCATGGCGACATCGTGGTGAAGCCGCTTTACGGCAATGCTGGCAATGCGGTGTTCCGGGTAGGGAATGATGGCGCCAACCTGTCGGCGCTGGTTGAGCTGTTCAACGCGAGCTGGGTCGAACCCTTCATGGTGCAGGCTTTCATCCCCGCAGTGAGCGAGGGCGACAAGCGCATCGTGCTGGTCGATGGCGAGATAGCAGGGGCGATCAACCGCGTGCCGGGCAAGGGCGAGATCCGATCCAATCTTGCGGTCGGAGGATCGGCGGTGAAGACAGACCTGACCGCACGCGAGAAGCAGATCTGTGCCGAGCTGGGACCGGAACTGAAGAGGCGCGGGCTGCTGTTCGTCGGTATCGACGTGATCGGCGGGGAGTGGCTGACGGAGATAAATGTCACTTCACCGACAGGAATCGTATCAATCGACGCATTTAACGGAACCGATACGGGCGCGATGATTTGGAGGGCTATCGAGCACAAGATAGAGGGATAGGCGCGGCCCGCCATTATCATCCATGAGCGACTGGATCATCAACCTGATAGACGGATCAAGATATTGGGGCATTGCGCTGCTGATGTTCATCGAGAATATCTTTCCGCCGCTGCCCTCCGAAATGATCATGGGAATAGGCGGCATTCGTGTCGGCCAGGGGCGGATGGACATGCTCCCACTGCTCGCCGCCGGCACTGTCGGCTCCACCATGGGAAATTATTGCTGGTATATGGCCGGCCGCCTGCTCGGCATGCGCGGCCTCTATGCAATCGTGTCGCGCGTTGGCCGCTGGCTGACTATCGACTGGGACGATGTCCGGACGATGAATGGCTGGTTTCGCCGCTATGGCGAGGTCATCGTTTTCGTAATGCGGTTCATGCCCGCTTTCCGAACGATGGTGTCCGTACCTGCGGGACTTTTCGCCATGAGCCACGCGCGTTTCCTGGTCTGGACATTGGCCGGAACCTTCATATGGAATCTGATCATTGCGGGCGCGGGCTATTATATGGGTGCGATGTTCAGCAACATCGACGCCTATCTGGGTCCGCTGACCACTGCGGCACTGCTCGCCATGCTGGTCTGGTATCTGATTCGCCTGATCCGACGCACGCCGACCGCCGTCGAACCGGCCGAATGATCATGCACGCGGGTGCGCATTTCGGTAAACGTCGAGCAGGTGCGCGGCATCGACATGCGTATAGATCTGCGTCGAGCTGAGGCTCGCATGACCGAGCAGTTCCTGTAGAGAGCGGAGATCCGCGCCGCGCCCCAGCAGATGCGTCGCGAAGCTGTGCCGCAGCGCGTGCGGGCTGGTGCGTTCGGGCAGCATCAGCCGGCGACGTGCCTCGCGCACGGACTTGCGAATGATTGCGGGATCGAGCGGACCGCCGCGCGCCCCCCGGAAGAGCGGCTCTCTCTTCGCGGGCGCATAGGGGCAGGCGGCTGCATAGGCGGAGAGCGCCTCGCGCAACTGGGGCAGCAGGGGCACCACCCGGGTCTTGCCCCGCTTGCCGGTGACGCGGATCGTCTCACCTGCAGGAACGTCACTGCCGGTCAGCGACAACGCCTCGGAAATACGCAGCCCAGCGCCGTACAGCAGTAGCAGCACGGCCCAGTCGCGCGCTGCTATCCAAGGTTCGCGGGCGTTTTCGGAAACATCCTCGGCGAGCGCAATCACATCGTCGGGCGCGATGGGACGAGGAATACCCTTCTTGACGCGCGGGCCGCGCAATGCGGGAAGCGTGGCGTCTTCTTCGCCGATGAAACGCAAGAATGAGCGGATCGCCGACAGTTCCCGCGCGGCCGACGCATTGCCCAGGCCTTCGCCGCGGCGATGCGCGAGATAGGCGCGCAGGGCGGCGGCGGGCAGGGCGCGCAACAACGCCTCTCCGGGCACAGCCCCATGATGCACAGTCAGGAAATCGAGCAACCGTCCGGCGCAGGCGACATAGGCACGCACTGTATGGACGGAACGCCGCCGCTCCAGCGCCAGATGCCGTTCCCAGCGTGCGATGATCTCCTGCCGCCTGTCCATCGCGTCCCTATAGCACGATCTCCGGCAAAATCGCATCGAGCAGAAGCATCGCCTTGGGCGCGACGGTGAGCCGGTCGGCGTCGGTCCAGACAAGCCCCTGTTTGGCAAGGCGGGTCAGGGCGGAGCGATCGACCATTTCATCGGTCGCCACGCCCAGACGGCGGGAGAGGGCGGCAAGATCGACGCCTTCGAAAAGGCGCAGGCCCATCATCAGCGCCTCCCGCGCCCTGTCCTGTGTCGTCAGACCAGCCTCACTCTGACAGCCATGGCCATTGCGCGCCACGGCGTCGATCCAGTTTTCCGGCTTGCGGTGGCGTTGCGTGGCGGCGGCGTCGCGCCGCCCGTGCGCGCCGGGGCCGATCCCGGCATAGTCGCCATAGCGCCAATAGGCGAGGTTGTGGCGGCTATCCTCGCCCGCGCGCGCATGATTGCTGACCTCATAGGCGGGAAGGCCAGCCTGCGCCGTGATTGCCTGTGTCGCCTCGAACAGGTCGGCGGCATGGTCGGGGTCGGCGGGCATGAAGTCGCCGCGCCGGACCATCGTCTCGAAGCGCGTGCCGGGCTCTATCGTCAACTGATAGAGCGAGAGGTGCCCGGTGCCGAACGAAACGGCCTCTGCAAGCCGGGCCTCCCATTGGGCAAGGGTTTGGCCCGGCAAGGCATAGATCAGGTCAAAGCTGACTCGACAGAAGTGGCGTTGGGCCGTGTCGATGGCGGCGCGGGCCTCGTCCGCGCCATGCGCGCGGCCAAGAAAATGCAGCGCCTCCGGATCGAAGGACTGCACGCCGATCGACACACGATTAACGCCCGCTGCTGCCAGATCGGCGAAACGTGCGACCTCCACGCTGTTGGGGTTCGCCTCCAGCGTGATCTCGATGTCGGGCGCAAACGCCCAGTGCCGATGCGCGGCCTCGATCAGCTCCGCGACCAGCGAAGGGGGCATCAGCGAGGGCGTGCCGCCGCCGAAGAAGATGGAACCCAGCGTCCTGTGGGGAAGAAATCCCGCCTCATGCGCCATGTCGGCCAGCAGCGCCGCGCGCCACCGCTCAATATCCACGCCCTCGCGCACATGGCTGTTGAAATCGCAATAGGGGCATTTGGAAACGCAGAAGGGCCAGTGGATATAGAGGGCAAGGTCGGTCACCCTGCCTCCATGGCACAGTTGCCGGTTCCTCGCTAGCGGCGGCCACGATGCAGCCAAGGTCATGAAAATTAACCATTGTTAACGCGTTTGCCGGGAAATGCAGGCGCGGTTATGCCCTTGCATATATGGGCAAAAAGAGGGTCGCGCTGCTTGCCGCATCGATTGCGGTTCTCTCTGCCCCTTCGCGCGCCGAAATTCCCGATGGCCCGGGTTTCCGCGCGGTCATGCTGGCCTCTCACAATGACGAGCGTGCGCGGTGGCGGTCTCCGCCGTTGCGATGGAGCAATATGCTTGCGGCGACGGCGCAGGCCCATGCGGAAGAACTGGCGCGAACCGGATCGCTAGCGCACGGCATACTAGGCTGGACCAAGCCCAAGGGCGAAAATCTCTGGATGGGAACGCGCGGCGCCTATCGTTATGAGGACATGGTCGGCGCTTTCCTGCGGGAGCGCAGCAATTATGTCGCACGTGCCTTTCCCCAGACGAGCAAGACGGGACAGTGGAGTGACACCGGCCATTACAGCCAGATCATCTGGCGTTCGACCACCGCCGTCGGGTGCGGCGTCGCATCGGGCCGGGACTTCGATGTTCTCGTCTGCCGTTATGATCCCGCGGGCAACGTCAGGGGGCTTCGTGCCGACGGGCTGGATTCAGACGAACGCCAGAGCCTCCCGTTCCATCGCATACAGATCGCGTCGCGGGGCGACGGGGGATCCTGAAGTTCAGGCCAGAGCTGCCGCCACCAATTGCCGGAATGCATCGGCGCGGTGGCTCATCGCATGCTTGTCGGCGGGCTCCATCTCCGCGAAGGTGATGTTGTGGCCCAAGGGCTGAAACACCGGGTCGTAACCAAAGCCTTTCCCGCCGCGCGGCGGCCAGACGATGACGCCGTCGACCCGTCCCTCGAACGCCTCGACATGGCCGTCCGGCCAGGCCAGTGCAAGCGCGCAGACGAAATGGGCATCGTGACCCGCCTCAGGCCCCTTTGCTTCCATCGCTTCGTGCACGCGGCGCATGGCAAGCGAGAAGTCCTTGTCTGGTCCCGCCCATCGCGCGGAAAAGATACCCGGATCGCCGCCCAGCGCATCGACACACAGGCCGCTGTCGTCGGCGAGGGCGGGGAAACCGGACAGATCGGCGGCCTGCAACGCCTTCAGTTCGGCGTTGGCGATGAAGGTGACGCCGGTTTCCTCAGGCTCCGGAAGGCCGAGTTTCCCCGCTGAAACCGGTTCGATGCCATGAGGACCGAGCAACTCAGCAATTTCGCGTACCTTTCCGGCATTGTGGCTGGCGATGACCAGCTTTCCCGGAGCCAGCTTCCGGATCGCCTGTTCGCCACCCCAATTGTCGGTCATCTGCCCCCCCCTATCTGCCAGTCGCCTTGCGCTGCGCGTCGAAGATCGCCGCGCAACCGATGCGGGCGAGGCGGAGCAGGCGCAGCAGTTCTTCCTCGTCATAGGTCGCGCCTTCGGCGGTCGCCTGCACTTCGGCCAGCTTGCCTTCGCCGGTCAGCACGAAATTGGCGTCGGCTTCGGCCGAGCTGTCTTCCACATAGTCGAGGTCGAGGACGGGAGTTCCCTCGCAAATGCCACAGGATATGGCGGCGACCTGCGTCTGGATCGGATCGGCGGCGAGCCCCCCCGAGGCCATCAGCTTGTCGACAGCGATGCGCAGCGCCACCCAGGCACCGGAAATGGAGGCGGTACGCGTGCCTCCGTCGGCCTGAATCACGTCGCAATCGAGGGTGATCTGGCGCTCGCCCAGAGCCTTCAGGTCGACGACGGATCGCAGCGACCGGCCGATAAGACGCTGGATTTCCTGTGTGCGGCCGGATTGCTTGCCCTTGGCGGCCTCGCGGCTGCCGCGCGTATGGGTTGCGCGGGGCAGCATACCATATTCCGCGGTAACCCATCCCTCGCCCTTGCCGCGCAGGAACGGCGGAACCCGTTCCTCCACGCTCGCTGTGCACAGCACGCGGGTGTCGCCGAAGCTGACGAGACAACTTCCCTCGGCATGACATGTGAAGCCGGGTTCGATGGTGATGACACGCATCTGATCAGGGGTACGGCCGGATGGGCGCATGGGAAGAGGAGCCTTTCGCTGGGGGATCATGTTCTCGATTGGGCGCGGCTTATGCCCGTAGACCCGCGCGCACAAGCCCGACAGTACAAAAATCGGGCATCGGTTCGTCGCGCGAGCAACTCGACTCCCTCGATCCACCGAAAAGAAAAATCGCTTTGTCTCTCTTCGCGGTTGGGAAACAGAACCGGAGCCCGGGGTTGAAGGTTAACGACCTGCTATGACATATTATCGCCCCCCCGCCCGCTCCGCAGGAACCGCGATTGCCGCGGTTCTCGCGCTCTCTTCAATCCCCGCCTTCGCGCAGATGGTAGATGGCGCATCACCGCCACCGGTCGATGTCGCGCCGGTTCAGGCTCCGACCGTGGCCGCTCCATCGGCCCCGCCCATCGCTCTGACGGTCATGCCATCAACCACCGCGTCGCCGCCAACAACCGCCTCTTCGCCGACAACGGTATATGCCCCGTCCGTCCCGGTGGTGCAGCAGGTTCCCACCACGCCGGCCCTGACAACTGCGCCTGAGCCTGTAGCGGTCCCGAAAACTGCCGTTACGCCGAAGACGGCAAACGTCGCTCCGGCAAAGCCTGCGGCCGCGCCCGTCAAGGCCGCTGCCTCTGCGCCTGCCGCCACCAAGGCAACCGCGCCTGTCAGTCCCTCAACCCAAGTCACACCCAACGTCGAATCCGATGAATCTGGCACAACCGTGCCGTCCGAAGCCACCGTTCCCGTAACGCCCGTCGCCATACCGCCCCAAGCCGCGATTTCCCAGCTCAACGCGCCTGACGATGAGGCGAACGCAGTCTGGATTGTCGGTCTCGGCCTCGCTTTTGCGCTGGGTGCTGCCGGTTTCATGATGATGCGCCGTCGCAAGACGGGCGTGGCTTCCGATCCCGTTACCGATCGGGTTTATGAGGATAAATGGGTCGAGCCTTTCGTGCCTTCCGCCACAGCGACCGCGGTCGAGCAGCCAGTCCTTGTGTCTGAAGAACCCGCCACCACTGACGAAGCTCGCATTGTGCATGAACCCGCGCCGATGGCATTCCGCAAGCCCGCAGCGAGTTCGCTCGCGCGTCCGGTACCAGTGGAAAGCGACGGTTTTGCCTATCAACGAGAAGACATGATCGCCCAGAGGCCGAGCGCGCAGAATCCGTTCCTGACGCGCAAGAACAGGCTGCGTCGAGCGAACTTTCTGCTCCGCGACCAGCAGGCTCCGCTTGACGAAGCTGGTAGGCTGGCGCCCGAGCCGGAGGCACAGGCAGAGCCCGCCAAGCGTCCGATGCAAGTGACCTATACAGTTCCTGGCGGCAATGTCGGGCGAGGCGTGCTGCGTCCACGCTTCGGCTGAAGCAAGGTACGCGGCGTCGTGCCGCCATTGGGCTCCCGCCGTTCTGCGGGGCCCCCTTTCGCGTTTCGAGACCGCTATTAATCATGATGGATTGAGCAATCGGTCACGCGTGCCTAAATTGGGCGTCATGACCATCGTCCCGATTTCAGAACTGAATGACCGCACACGCGACATCTTCCGGCTCGTGGTCGAAAATTATCTCGGTACCGGCGTGCCGGTCGGTTCGCGCACGCTCAGCCAGATTCCCGGCCTCAATCTGTCTCCCGCTTCCATTCGCAACGTGATGCAGGAGCTTGAGGAAATGGGTTTGCTTGCCGCGCCGCATGTCTCGGCGGGCAGGATGCCGACGGAAACGGGACTCAGGATATTCGTCGACGGGATGATGCAGGTCGCTGAGCCCTCGATCGACGAGCGCAGGGCGATTGAACAGCGGATCGAGGAAAGTGGGGTGGTCGAGGATGCGCTGGCCGCCGCGACCATCGCGCTGTCTGGTCTGTCGGCTTGCGCAGGTATGGTCCTTGTGCCCAAGCGTGAAACCATATTGCGCCAGTTCAGTTTCGTGCCGCTGGGCAGGACGAGCGACGGCTCGGGCAAGGATCAGGCGCTGGCCGTACTGGTTGACGCGGACGGCGGCGTAGAAAACCGCATAGTTGACCTGCCGCCCGGCATCGCCCCTTCCGCGCTGGTGGAGGCGGGCAATTATATTTCGGAGAAACTTTCAGGCCTGACGCTGCGCGAAGGCCAGGAGCGCCTGGCACAGGAAATGGCGCTGGACAGAATGGCGCTGGATACGGCGGCGCGGGGGCTTGTCGAGCGTGGTCTGGCAAGCTGGACGAGCGACGCCGCCGACCGGCCTGTGCTGATTGTTCGCGGCCAGTCCAACCTGATCGACGAGCATGTTACTGTCGATCTCGAGCGGGTGCGCCAGCTCCTCGACGATCTGGAGGGAAAACAGGAAATATCCCGCCTGATGGAGAGCGCGCTCGCCGCTTCGGCCACCAAGATCTTCATCGGATCGGAAAACAAACTCTTTTCCTTGTCCGGTTCTTCCGTCATAGCCGCGCCCTATCGGGGCGGTGACGGGCGCGTGGTCGGTGTGGTCGGCGTGATCGGTCCCACCCGCTTGAACTATGCCCGTGTCATCCCCATGGTGGATTTCACTGCACAAACCCTTTCGAGACTGATGAGATGAACGAAGACAAGATTGAGATGGATCACCCGGGTGATGAGGCCGGAGCGGAAGCCGAAATGATGGATAGCGCGGCGGAGGCAATGGACGCAGTCGACACGCGTCTCAGCGAGCTGGAGCAGGAACTCGAGACGGCTAAGCAGGACGTTCTTTATGCGCATGCCGAGACGCAGAATGTCCGCCGCAGGCTGGAGAAGGAACTGGGCGACGCCCGGGCCTACGCCTCTACGTCGTTCGCGCGTGACATGCTGTCGGTAGCGGACAATCTCGGCCGCGCGCTCGAAGCGATTCCGGCGGAGCTGCGCGATGACGAGAAGTTCAAGGGACTGGTGGCGGGGCTGGAAGCGACCGGCCGCGAGCTGGAGAGCGTTTTTGGCCGTCACGGCATCGAGAAGGTGAAGGCCTTGGGTGAGACGCTGGACCCCAATCTGCATCAGGCGATGATGGAATTGCCACACGCCGAGGCAGCGCCGGGCACCATCATCCAGGAAATGCAGGCAGGATATCGCATCAAGGAAAGGCTGTTGCGTCCTGCTCTGGTCGGAGTAGCAAAGCAGCCTGACTGATACCTGCTTGCATGAAGCCTTCCGCTGTGACAGGTGTCCGGCAGGAAAGCCATAGCAGGCGGGGAGAGGTGCGTGGATCGAAAGCCAGCGGGAGCAGCGCCCGGCCCAGTGGTTCATGAGGGTGCAGATACTCCGCGCTATCGTCTCTATGTCGTTGTGCTGCTGGCACTCACCTACATGCTCAACACGGCCGACCGGGGTATTCTCAATATCCTGGTACCCAAGATAAAGCAGGAATTCACGCTGCACGACTGGCAGATCGGCCTGCTGGCAGGTCCGATGTTCGCGCTTGTCTATGCGGTGTCCAGCTTGCCCTTCGCGACATGGTCGGACAGGGCCAACCGGCGTTCGCTCATTGCCGGGACCATGATCCTGTTCAGTGCGGCGACTGCGATGTGCGGCCTTGCCCGTTCGTTCGTGCAGCTTGCCATCGGCAGGTTTCTGACCGGATCGGTGGAATCCGCGACCGTACCGGCGGCCAACTCGCTGATCTCGGACCTTTATCCGCCGGAGCGGCGTGTGTCGGCCATCGCCATCTTCAGCGCGGGCGGCAGTTTCGGCGCCACCTTCGCCGCCCTGCTTGGCGGCGTCATCGCGCATAATTACGGCTGGCGCGAGGCGTTTCTCGCCATGGGACTGCCGGGCATCATACTGGGTCCGCTGATGATTCTGACCGTGCGCGAACCGCAGCGACGGCTATCGGCGGCGCGGCGGGCGATAGATGCGGCGCAGCCACTGTTCCAGGTGATGAAGATCATCTTCGCGCGGCCTGCCTATCGCTGGATGTGCATTGGCAATGTGCTGCTGTTCTTTCACAATGCGGGCGCGCAGGCGTTTCAGTCGCTTTTCCTGGTGCAGACGCATGGCCTCAACCTTCAGCAGATCGGATCGGTGACGGCGACGCTCGGTCTGTGCGGTCTTGCGATCACCCTCGCGGTCGGCAAGATCGTCGACAGGCTGGGTGCGCGCGACATCCGCTACTTCATGATTGTGCCGGTGATCGTCGCATTGGGCGGCATTCCGTTCGCGCTTGTTCAGCTTCTTTCGGTGAACCCCTGGGTCGCGCTGGTGGTCGGGAGCGGCGGCACGCTGTTTCTGCATGCCTATGCAGCGCCGCTGTTCGCGTCCGCGCAGATGGTGGTGCCCGGCGCGATGCGTGCACGCGCGATCGCGATCCTGCTGTTGCTGACGAACCTGATCGGAACCGGCCTCGGCCCGCCCGTCACCGGCCTGGTCAGCGACCTCTTTGCCGGCAGTGTTGGCGAAGCGGAGGGGCTGCGCGGTGCCCTGTTGGCGATTCTGATTTTCAATGTCCTTGCCGCCTATTCCTTCTGGCGGGCCGCAAGGGCGCTGGTCGATGATGTGGCGGTAGCTCGCGCAGATAGTGGCGAAGTCTGACAGCTAATGGCCAGCGCCTGCGAAGGGGAGCACCGCCTCCAGCAAGGCGTGTGGCGGCGCCTTTTTCGGGCTGATGCCGCGTCTGTAAAGGAAGGCATGGCGGACAATTTCGGCCTGCTGTTCTATGCCATAAAGGGCAAAGGGTTTTCCCGGCAGGATCGTATAATCATAGCGGCACCAGGGATGGCGCATCAGGGGGAGATACCAGCGCCCCCGTGTCTGCGACTGCCACACATGGGTCATCTCGTGAATGAAATGCCCCTGCAGGCCAAGGTTTTCGGCGCAGAAGTCATCGCAATAAAGGTCGCCATGCGGATGGAACCAGAGATGGCCGTCGGGTGACATCGTGTAGGTGCGCGGCTGGAGCGGCCAGAACTTGCGCCGGTGCAGGCGCACCCGATCATAGTTGATGGCGTCGCCGAACATCGACGATGCCAGTCTCCGTTCGTCCGGCGTCAGGCCTCGGCTCGACATGGGGAGCGGTCGTTATTTCCCGGTTTCGATGCCGTTATCCGGCATCGCCATGTTGCCCATAGCGCCAGCGTCAGTGCCTGCCTGCTGGATCGGAGCGTCCACGATCAGTCGGTCGCCGTTGGAAAACAGCATGGTGAATGTCAGCTTTCCGGTCTCCGCGACCGCCGGATTCAGGCCGAACAGCATCACATGCTTGCCGCCCGGCGCGAACTTCACGTCGGTCTTCGCCGGAATGTCGACGGAGTCCATCGGCTCCATCGTCATCATGCCGTCCTTCATCACGCTTTCGTGCATCTCGACGCGCAGCGCCCCGTCGGTGGTGACGCGTAGCAGCTTTACCGCCTGTTCGCCGCCATGGACGGTGAAATAGCCAGCAGCGGGAGCTTCCGGATTGGCATTGGTCTTGACCCAGGCCTGATCGACATAGAGAGGCGCGGGGTCGGCGCAGGAAACGAGCGCAAACGGCGCGGCGAACAGGGCGACTGCGGAGGTTAAGCGAGGGAAGGGCATGGCAGGCTCCTCTAAAACTGTCCCGATTTGTGAAGATTCCCGGCATAGCTAATCGCCTTGCCTTCTTGTGCAAGGGAAAACCGCCCCTATATCCCAAAATGAACGGGGGACCCGGCCGGCTCAGCAGGAGCGGCAAGGTACCCCAACCGCTGAACTATTTTGGGGTTGAAGAGGGAATAATGGCTAAAGTTATCGGTATCGACCTGGGTACAACCAACAGCTGCGTCGCCGTGATGGACGGTGGCAAACCGAAGGTTATCGAAAATGCGGAAGGCGCTCGCACGACGCCCTCCATCGTCGCCTTCACCAAGGACGGCGAGCGTCTTATCGGCCAGCCGGCGAAGCGCCAGGCGGTCACCAATCCGGACAACACGATCTTCGCGGTGAAGCGCCTTATCGGTCGCCGCTTTGACGATCCCA
Source organism: Sphingobium sp. (assembly GCA_050176605.1). Lineage (GTDB taxonomy): Bacteria > Pseudomonadota > Alphaproteobacteria > Sphingomonadales > Sphingomonadaceae > Sphingobium. The sequence continues at coordinate 16,265 of JBFXHW010000002.1, forward strand.
TGACCAAGAAGGACATGGAGCTTGTCCCCTACAATATCACTGACGGCAAGAATGGCGATGCCTGGGTGAAGGCCGGCGGCGAGGATTATTCGCCCTCGCAGATTTCCGCCTTCATCCTGCAGAAGATGAAGGAAACCGCCGAAAGCTATCTCGGCGAGACGGTGACGCAAGCCGTCATCACGGTTCCCGCCTATTTCAACGACGCCCAGCGTCAGGCGACCAAGGACGCCGGTCAGATTGCGGGCCTTGAGGTACTGCGCATCATTAACGAGCCGACCGCGGCAGCGCTCGCCTATGGTCTGGAGAAGCAGGACGGCAAGACCATCGCCGTCTATGACCTTGGCGGCGGCACGTTCGACATCTCGATCCTGGAGATCGGCGATGGCGTGTTCGAGGTGAAGTCGACCAACGGTGACACGTTCCTGGGCGGTGAGGACTTCGACTCCAAGGTCGTTGAATATCTGGCGGAAGGCTTCAAGAAGGACGAGGGCATCGACCTCACCAAGGACAAGCTCGCGTTGCAGCGCCTGAAGGAAGCCGCAGAAAAGGCGAAGATCGAGCTTTCGAGCGCGCAGTCGACCGAGGTCAACCTGCCGTTCATCACGGCCGATCAGAACGGTCCCAAGCATCTCGTCAAGACGATCACCCGGTCCGATCTGGAGCGTCTGGTCGCCGATCTCATCAAGCGCACGATGGAGCCCTGCCGCAAGGCGATGGCGGACGCGGGCGTGAGCAAGGAGGAGATCAGCGAGGTGGTGCTCGTTGGCGGCATGACCCGCATGCCCAAGGTACGCGAGGCGGTGAAGGACTTCTTCGGCAAGGAGCCGCACACTGGCGTCAACCCGGACGAGGTCGTTGCCATGGGCGCCGCCATTCAGGCGGGCGTGCTTCAGGGCGACGTCAAGGATGTGCTGCTGCTCGACGTCACCCCGCTGTCGCTGGGTATCGAGACGCTGGGTGGCGTGTTCACCCGCATGATCGACCGCAACACCACGATCCCTGCCAAGAAGTCGCAGGTCTATTCAACTGCCGACGACAATCAGCAGGCGGTGACGATCCGCGTGTTCCAGGGTGAGCGTGAAATGGCGGCTGACAACAAGCTGCTCGGCCAGTTCGACCTTGTCGGCATTCCTCCCGCGCCGCGCGGCGTGCCTCAGATCGAGGTGACGTTCGACATTGATGCCAACGGCATCGTCAACGTCAGCGCGAAGGACAAGGGCACCGGCAAGGAACAGCAGATCAAGATCCAGGCGTCGGGCGGTCTTTCCGATGCCGACATCGAGCAGATGGTCAAGGATGCCGAGCAGTTCGCCGAAGATGACAAGAAGCGCCGCGAGGCCGCCGAGGCCAAGAACAATGCGGAAAGCCTGGTCCACACCACCGAGCGTCAGCTCGAGGAGCATGGCGACAAGGTGGACGCGGACCTCAAGTCCGAGATCGAAACTGCGATCGCCGCGACCAAGAGTGCGGTCGAGGCCGACGATGTCGAGGCGATGAAGGAGAAGGCGCAGGCCCTCGCCACGGTCGCGATGAAGCTCGGTCAGGCGATCTACGAGAAGGAACAGGCAGCCGCCGCTTCACCCGCTGGTGACGAAGGGGCCGCCAAGGCCGACGACGATGTCGTCGACGCCGAATTTTCCGAAGTGGACGAAGACAACAAGGCCTGATTGATGGCCGGGGGTCACCACCGCGGCCTGACGAAATTGGGGCGGCATTCCAGCAATGCCGCCCCGCTTCGTGACGCGCGGCGCGGCTGCGGGAAAATTTCATTATGAGCGTGCAGGTCGATTTTTACGAGCTTCTGGGCGTCGAGCGCACGGCCGACGACGCCACGATCAAGTCCGCTTATCGCAAGCTCGCCATGCAATACCACCCGGATCGCACGGGCGGCTGCACGGAGAGCGAGGCGAAGTTCAAGGCTGTTTCGGCGGCTTATGAATGCCTGAAGGATCCCCAGAAGCGCGCGGCCTATGATCGCTATGGCCATGCGGCTTTTGAAAATGGCGGTCCGGGTGCTGGCGGTTTCGGCGGCGCGGGCTTTTCCGACATCGGCGATATTTTCGAGACGATCTTCGGCGGCGCCGGTTTCGGCGGCGCGGGCGGGCGCGGGCGGCAGCAGCGGCGTGGCGCTGACCTGCGTTACGACATGGAAATCAGCCTGGAGGACGCCTTCTCAGGCAAGAGCGAGGACATCACCATAGAGGTGTCGGCGGCTTGCGACGATTGCGAAGGCTCCGGCGCAACGCCCGGTACCGGAACGCGGTCCTGCACCACATGCGGCGGCCATGGTCAGGTACGCGCGCAGCAGGGCTTTTTCGTGGTGGAGCGTACATGCCCGGCCTGCCATGGCGCGGGACAGGTGATCGAGGAACCGTGCCGCTCCTGCCGGGGCGAAGGCCGGGTCGACCGAAAGAAGACACTGTCGGTAAATGTCCCGGTCGGCGTCGACGAGGGCACGCGCATCCGGCTGGCGGGCGAGGGAGAGGCGGGCGCGCGCGGCGCGCCAGCGGGCGACCTCTACATCTTCCTTCACCTCAAACGACACCGGATATTCGAGCGGGACGGCACCACGCTGTTCTGCCGCGCACCGGTCAGCTTCACCACGGCGGCGCTTGGCGGCGAGATAGAGGTGCCGGGTATCGACCGGCAGCCTGTGAAGATCAGGATTCCGTCCGGCATCCAGTCCGGCAAGCAGTTGCGCCATCGTGGGGCGGGCATGCCCGCGCTTCAGGGGCGCGGCGGGCGCGGCGACATGGTCGTGCAGATCGACGTCGAGACGCCGACGCGCCTGAGCGCGAAGCAGAAAGAGCTGCTGGAGGAATTCCGCGCCACCGAGACGGGCGACGAATGTCCGCAGTCATCGGGCTTCTTCAGCAAGCTCAAGGATATGTGGGACGATCTGGGGTAGGCGCTGCCGTTGATGACGGCTGCAGGGAAACCAGACGAGAAGCATATATTGACCTCGCTTAACGTCCGCTTCCCACTCTCATTCCCGCCGATCCTCCGATTTTATGAAGGCGCCCCTTGCTCTCCGCGCCGCGCGGGCATAGGGGCTTTTTCATATTCCCGCGCCCGGACACCGAGGAGTCGTCGCCCATGAAAGCCCGCATATTCGTTACCCTGAAAGGTGGCGTGCTGGATCCGCAGGGCAAGGCGATCCATCATGCGCTGGAAGGGCTCGGTTTCGGCGGCGTCAACGATGTGCGCGCGGGCAAGCTGATCGAGCTGGACCTTGCCGACGGCACGTCCGATGCGGACATCGACGCCATGTGCAGCAAGCTGCTTGCGAACACCGTCATCGAGAATTACCGGATCGAGAAAGTCGCCTGATCTCCGCCTGCCTGATCTTCGACTGAAGGGAGCCGACCATGAAAAGCGCCGTTATCGTCTTTCCCGGTTCCAATTGCGACCGCGACATGGCCATGGCCATCGAGCAGGCGAGCGGTACGAAACCGGTTATGCTGTGGCATCGCGAAACCGAAATTCCGGAAGGCACGGACCTGATCGCGGTGCCGGGCGGCTTTTCCTATGGCGACTATCTCCGTTCCGGCGCGATGGCGTCGCGCTCGCCGGTGATGGCAGCGGTGAAGGCGGCGGCGGACCGGGGCGTGTTCGTGCTCGGCGTGTGCAACGGTTTTCAGGTGCTGACCGAATCGGGCTTGCTGCCCGGCGCGCTGATGCGCAACGCCGGCATTCATTTCGTCTGCCGCGACGTGACCCTGACGGTCGAGAACAGCCAGAGCGCCTTTACATCCCGCTATGAAGCGGATGAGCGCATCACTATCCCGGTGGCGCATCATGACGGCAATTATTTCGCCGACGAAGCGACGCTTGACCGGCTGGAGGGCGAGGGGCGTGTCGCGTTCCGCTATGCCGAGGCCGTCAACGGCTCCGCGCGGGATATCGCCGGGATCATCAACGAAGGTGGCAATGTGCTGGGCATGATGCCGCATCCCGAACGCGCCTGCGAGCCCGCCCATGGCATCACCGATGGCGCAAAACTGTTTCGCGGCCTTGTTGAAGGGGTGATGGCGACGGCCTGATTTTGCCGCGTGCCGTTCCGAACGCGGGACGGAATGATTGCCTGCTTGGCTCAGGCGGGGCCGATCCTCTCCACGCTTACCAGATCCGGCGGATAGAGCCTGCCTTCGACTCGAACCTTGCTGTCGGTCAGATGGCAGGGAATCCTGTCCATTTCCAGCCACAGCTCCTTACCGTCGCTGCACCGAAGCGCGTAGCAATAATCCTTGAAAATCAACACGCCGGTCTCGCGGCATGCATCGAGCGTTTCACCATCCCGATCATTCATAGGACAACTCCCCACGGTTGCGGGGCATCCTCTCCTGCATTGAGAATACATAAACTGTGACAAGGCGCAACATGCCGACGGTGACCGCCCCGTTCCGGCACATCCATCGGCTGTGGCCCGCCTGCACGCACTTGCGGCGAACCGAGGAACGCATCCCGTCCCCGTGCCTTTAACCATAAGCGCGGGCGGCCGCGTCTGAACGGATCAGGCGTGCGGATCGGATGGAGTTCAGGAGAGAAGTCATGACGATTACACCCTTGGGAATGGTAATAGCACTGCTAGTGGTCGCAGTTCTGATCGGCGCCGTTGTCACCTACATGCGCCACCGCCACAGCGCTGAGCTGCGTTCGCGCTATGGCTCTGAATATGACAATGCCGTGCGTGAAGCGGGCGGCACCTACAAGGGCGAAACGCTGTTGCACGAACGTGAAAAGCGTGTCGCCAGGTTTCGCATCATCCCGCTGTCGGAACGTCGCCGCGCCGAGTTCGTGACGACGTGGCAGGACGTGCAGGCGCGGTTCGTTGACGATCCGGCGGGTGCGGTCGCCCGTGCCGATGTTCTGCTCGGTGAGGTGATGCGGGAGCGCGGCTATCCGGTCACGGATTTCGAGCAGCGGTCCGCCGATCTGTCGGTCGATCATCCCGAAGTTGTGCAGAATTATCGTGCCGGTCACGACATCGCGCTGCGCCACGGGCGGGGCGAGGCGAGCACCGAAGAACTGCGCCAGGCCATGATCCATTATCGCGCCCTGTTCGACGATCTGGTGAACGAGCCGGTCGATGGCGAGCAACATGAGAGGGTCGCCAACCTGAAGAAGGAGAAGATCCGTGACTGATATCGACAACAACGACACGCTGGAGCGCCCGCTGTCCACCACTGACCTTGCGAGGTCCGAAACAAGCCCGGTGGATCGTCAGGGACAGATTGCCCGCGAGGAGACACCCGGCAAGGGTATCGGCGAGGATACAGTTCCCCTGTTTCCCTCTGACCGGATCGATGGCCTCAGAAATCGCTGGCAGGAGGTTCAGGCGAGCTTCGTCGACGAACCCCGTCGCGCAGTGGAACAGGCGGACGAACTGGTCGCTGGCGCGATGAAGACGCTGGCTGAGGTGTTCGCCGACGAGCGGGCAAATCTTGAAAGCCAGTGGGATCGCGGCGAGGACATCTCGACAGAGGACCTGCGTGTCGCCTTGCAACGGTATCGCATCTTCTTCGGACGGCTGCTCGCTCTCTGACCGAGTGACTGGCGATGTGGAAGGGCGGCTCGCGTCAGCGGACCGCCTTTTACACGCCGGTGCGAAACGGGGTGAAGTCGGTGCTCTCGTCATAGATGTCGAGACCTTCGTGCCGTTTGAGCGTACCGACCACCCAATAGGTGACCGGCGTCAATATGGCCTCCCACGATGTCTTGAGCACGAACTGCGCAATCACCACCTGTACGAGCTGATCGACCGGCCAGCCCGCCAGGCCGTAAAAGGCAAGCGGGTAGAAGATCAGGCTGTCGAGGCCCTGTCCCACGATGGTCGAACCGATCGTGCGCATCCACAGGAAGCGCCCTTGCGTCCAGAGCTTCATCTTGGCGAGAACGAAACTGTTCGCGAATTCGCCGACCCAGAAGGCGATGATCGAGGCGGCGACGATGCGCCAGGTGCTACCGAACACGGCCTCATAGGCGGCCTGATCCAGCCAGCCTTTGGCGGGCGGCAGCGAGACCACGACGAAACTCATGAAGGCCATGAAGAGCAGGGCGGCGAAGCCCGTCCAGATCACGCGCCGTGCCCGCGCATAGCCATAGACCTCGGTCAATATGTCGCCGATGATGTAGCTCAAGGGAAAGAACAATATCCCTGCGCCGAACGACCATGTTCCGATTAACGGCAGGTCGATTTCCGACCGTTTGGCCGCGCCGATGATGTTCGACAGCAGCAGGATCGCGACGAACGCAGCCATCACCAGATCATAATGGCGTAAGCGGCGGCCGCTGACCGAGGCGGCGTCGACATGGGCGATAAGGGGCGCTTTCATCACCGCCACTGCATATCCGCCTTTGCGCGCGAAGCAAACACGGGCTATGCGGCGTTCAGCTAAAGCGGCAGGCGCCCGTAGCTCAGCTGGATAGAGCACCCGCCTTCTAAGCGGGTGGTCGCAGGTTCGAATCCTGCCGGGCGCGCCACTCCTTCGCGGAAGTGGCCTTATACCTTATCCTTGGGTTTCCGAGGGAGGTTGGCACCGTCACCCTGTGGCGGTTTTGTGTTTCGACTCACTGTTTGGGAATATCTCCTTAGCCGTCCGCCGTCCGGGCGGCCTTTTCCAGTGCATCGTGTCGTTTCTTTTTCTCGATCTGGCCTTGCCGTGCCGCCATGTCGCGCCACACCGTTTCTGATCTCAAACAGCGTTCGCGGACATTGGCAAGATCGGTTTCGTCTGCGGCGCGAGCATTTTCTGTGGCGCGGGCAAGATAGAAATCGACCGTTGCGGACATCGTGATGGCTCCTTCGAAGGGTGTTGATCCAGTTAATCGATCATTTGCGCGACCAACGCTCCCAATTCCCCGGGGGAAAGGGTGTTCGGTAAATGCTGGCGCGGGAGAGGGGCCTTGTAACGCCAAACCCGGGCGGCGTGGTCTTGATTGTGTCGTTTGTAGTGCTTCATGAATTTCCCTGGGCACGACCATAGGCATGCCATTTGACGGGAACGCGTCTCATCGGCGATGGCGCTTCGGTGGTCCGAAGCCCTGACCGGGCGTACGCTCCCGATAGATTATACGACCTTTACTGAGGTCATAGGGTGTCAGTTCGACCTGAACCCTGTCGCCGACTACGGTGCGGATGCGGGATCGCCGCATTCTGCCTGCGGTGTAGGCGATGAGTTGGTGGCCATTATCCAGATGGACGCGGAAACGCCCATCCGGAAATTTTTCATCGATTATGCCGTCAAGGACGAGAAGGTCTTCCTTCGACAATCCTCAGGCGGCTTCGAGCCTTGTAGCAGTGGATCGTCCACGCTGGTCGGTCTGAACCTCGTAGGTCAGGCGTTGATCTTTTTGGAGCGTCGCCATTCCGGCCTGCTCTACAGCGCTAATATGCACGAAGCTGTCGTCGCCGCCACCATCCGGTGCGATGAAGCCATAGCCTTTATCGGTATTGAAGAATTTTACGGTGCCAATAGGCATGAGATTTTCCTTTGATAATACAGGAGACCTGCCAAAACCTCATGTCCTGGCAGCGCTGGTCGAGTGTCAAAGGAAGAATTTGCCCTGAGGCTTCAAAATCCGTCGAAGGCGACGATAGCACGGCCGATATGGGCGCAATGGGGCGTAAAGTCAATGATCGGCACTTTATGGCGAAAGCAAGCGCGGGCGAGCATGGGGTGATCAGGTGCCCGCCGACCATAAGATCAAATCTTTGCTTGCGGGCCATCATCCATTCCAATAGGCGGCAGTTACATCGTTCGTGGAATGATGCCCGCAAGGGCCCAGTCGCGACTGATCCGATACGAAGGATAAGGCGACGACACAGCGAAATCTTTTCAGGCTGACTCTGGCGGAGAGTCCGAGATTTGTGCCTGCAGCGAATGTGGGCACGACCGGTGGCTGAGGCGTCCGCCAAATCCCGCTTTGCGCCGGAGCTGGTCGACACCGGTGACATACCTGGTGGCGGTCAACTCCAGCTCTTCCGTTATGGAGAGGATTATTCGATCCAGTATTACGGCGACGAATTGATGGGGAGCCGCGACCATTATTCGGAGCGAGCGCTGGCGACCATGACGTGCGAAAGGCTCGGCAGCAATGATGGGCGCATTCTCATCGGCGGGCTCGGTATGGGCTTTACACTGGGAGCGGCGCTGTCCGCATGGTCGAAAACATCCGATTTGACCGTGGTCGAGCTTGTTCCCAAGGTCATCGAATGGGCCAGAGGACCGCTTTCCCACATCTCCGGCAGACACATAAGCGACCCGAGAGTGACGCTTCACCTCGCCGACGTGCACGACACAATCGCCGCCGCAAACGGCCGTTTCGATGCAATTCTGCTGGATGTCGACAACGGTCCCGATGGTTTCATCAAGGTCGAAAATGATCGTCTTTATTGTGCATGGGGGCTGCGCGCGGCCTATGCGGCTCTTCGGGGCGGCGGCATATTGGCAATCTGGTCTGCCTATCCCGACAGTGCATTCGCTCCCATACTAGAGGCCGCCGGTTTCAAGGTCGAGGAGGTTCGTATCGCTGCCTACGGGAATTGCGAGGAGGATTGGCACAATATCTGGTTTGCGCGCAAATCGTCCGATCTTGTGGATGCGATCTGATTGTCCGGGGAAAACCGGACGATATTCAGCTTGAGGAAAACTCGCCCGCTTTCGCGCCGAGATGGGCGGCAGCGAAGGCCCGCGCAGCAGTTGCGGTCGGAAATGTCTCATCAAGCTGTGTTTCCGTCACCAGCGGATAGCCTTGCGAATTGTAACGCGTTTCACGGGTGCTGAGACGATACTGACCGTCCGGTTGTTTGGCGATCAGGAAAGGGCGAACGGGTGTTCTGGACATCGGGTAGCTCCCTCATTGCAAGCGGGAGCTCATACACTCTCAGCCGCCGCGTGCCTGCCGGTCAAAATCGCGCCGATGAGGCCCCCTAGCAGCTTTGGGATCAAAATGGGAAATAAAGCCGAACGCTTTCGATATACAACGAGACTGGTCCGACCACAGCAAGCTCTCCCACCCCCAATCGTCACACTGTGACGGTTTTGTGTTCAAACCGATTTTCTATATTATAAAAATCAATGATTTGAGTTACTTGGAAAAACATGGCGTACTCTCCTGCCGGGCGCGCCATTTTTCCTGTGCGCTAGTCCGCGATCATCTCCTGAAGCGTTGCGATGCTGTCGGCCTCGGCGGCGGGCTTGTCGCGCCGGATGCGGGCGATGCGGGGGAAACGCATGGCGAGGCCCGACTTGTGCCGCGTCGAACGGTGGATCGAATCGAACGCGACCTCCAGCACGAGCGATTTCTCGACTTCCCGCACGGGGCCGAAGCGGGCGACGCTGTGATTGCGTACGAAGCTGTCGAGCCATTTCAGTTCCTCGTCGGTGAAGCCGGAATAGGCCTTCCCGACCGGAAGAAGCTCGCCGGTCTCGCTCCAGCATCCGAAAGTATAGTCGGAATAAAAGGAGGACCGTTTGCCATGCCCGCGTTGGGCATACATCATGACGCAGTCGGCGGTCAGTGGATCGCGCTTCCATTTGTACCAGTAGCCAACCCGCCGTCCGGCGAGATAGGCGCTGTCGCGGCGTTTCAGCATCACCCCCTCAATCGCGGCGTCTCGCGCCCCCGCACGGATTTCTGCGAGAGCAGCGAAATCCTCCGCCTTGATCAGCGGTGAAATATCGAAATGACTGTCAGAAAGAGGCGCGGCGAAGCTTTCGAGGCGCGATCGACGCACATGCCAGGGATGCTCACGCAGATCCTCGTCGCCATCAAACAATATGTCATACAGCCGAACGAAGGCAGGGGTCTCCCCCAGCATTTTGGCGGTCACCTTTTTTCGACCGAGCCGCTGCTGAAGGGCGTTGAAACTGCCTGCGGAGTCCGCTTGAGCATTACCCCGCACCAGCAGTTCGCCGTCAAGCACGCCCTCTCTCCCCATTGCAGGACCGATTTCGGGAAAGCTGGCCGAGATATCGTCGCCCGTGCGGCTGAAGAGTCGTACCTCCTCGCCCACGCGCACGATCTGAACGCGTATCCCATCCCATTTCCATTCGGCGGCATAGTCGGCCAGATCGAGCGAGGCGTCGTTGCCCAACGGATGAGCAAGCATGAACGGGCGGAACACCGGGCGCCGGACGCCCCCCGGAAACGGCCCCCGTCCCTCCGCCCAGGCGAACAGGTCGAGAAAGGGCGGCTCCAACGCGTGCCACGCTTCCTCGACCTGACCGACATCGACGGAAAAAGCCTGGGCGAAAGCGGTCTTGGCAAGGCGGGCCGACACGCCCATGCGCAAGGCTCCGGTGGCAAGTTTTATCAGCGCATAGCGTCCGCTTGCGTCCAGCGTATCCAGCAAGCCAGAGAGATAGCCGGGCATGGCACTCTTGCCCGTGGTGCGCAGTTTTTCAACCGCTTCGCCCAGATGTGGGGCGTGATAACGCTCCGGCGCATGCGGCGCTGGCCATATCAGCGAGACCGTTTCCGCAAGGTCGCCGACATAGTGACGGCTGATCGCGAAAAGCTCCGGATCGATTCTTTCGTCGACCAGCGCCTTGACGAGCGCAGGTTTGACCAGCGCGAAGTCGAGGTCGCCGGTCATCGCGGCGAGCCCCCAACCGCGATCCGGATCGGGCACGGTGCGCAGATAGTCTGCGATCAGTGCGATCTTGCCGTTGCGTGACCGGGTGTAGGTTATGCGGTCAAGAAGATCGGCGAAGCGCTCCATCAGTCGTCTTCCTCATCGCGGCCCGCCAGATCGAGCGGGCGCGCCTTTCGTTGGTGCAGTTCGCACCATCGCGACAGAGCGTCGTCCCGCCCATGGGTGATCCACAGTTCCGCCGGATCGACCTCCTCGACCGTCGCAGTCAGCTCCTCCCAGTCCGCATGATCGGAAATGACGAGCGGCAACTCGACATTGCGCTGTCGCGCGCGCTGGCGGATGCCCATCCAGCCGGAGGCCATCGCTGTCAGTGGATCGGGCAGGCCACGCGACCAGCGGTCGTTGAGCGCCGAGGGCGGGCACAGGATGAGCGCGCCACGTAGGCTCTTCTTGTTTTCCGGCGTCACCAGCGACAGGTCGCCCAAATCGCAACCAAAGTCGCGATAGAGATCGCACAGCTTCTGCATCGCGCCATGCAGCCATATCGTTTCATGATAGCCGGCGGCGCGCAATTCCATGATCAGCCGCTGCGCCTTGCCAAGTGCATAGGCACCGACCAGAACGCAGCGTTCGGCATTGTCCCGGAGCGCCGCAAGCAACTTCTTTATCTCCTGCGACATCGGGGGATGGCGGAATATCGGCAGTGCGAAGGTTGCCTCGCTGACGAAGATGTCGCAGGCGACCGGCTCGAAGGGTGGGCAGGTGGGATCCGCGCGCCGCTTGTAATCGCCGGACACCACCACCCGTTCCGTGCCTTTGGCGCCAGCGTAATCCAGCACGATCTGCGCGGACCCCATGATGTGTCCTGCGGGGACGAAGCGAACCTCGACATCGCCGATACGCGTCGTCTCGCCATAGGCCGCAGCCTGCCCGCCCGTCGCTTCGCCGTAGCGGACCGCCATTATGCCAAGCGTTTCCGCCGTCGCCATCACCGCGCCATGGCCGGAGCGCGCATGATCGGCATGACCGTGCGTCACCAGCGCGCGCGGCTTTGGCACGGACGGGTCGATCCAGAAATCGCCCGGCTCCACATATATTCCGTCGCGAGACGGGACGATCCAGCTACCGCTTTTGCTCACCATGCTTATATCGTTCCGATGGGCGATTGTTCCAAGCTTCCTGAGGCGATAACGCGCTGGTTCGATGCGCGGGGGTGGCAGGTCCGCACGCATCAGCACGCGATGCTGGAGGCCGACCGGGCCGGGCGCGACGCGCTGCTTGTCTCTGCGACCGGATCGGGCAAGACGCTGGCCGGTTTCCTGCCGACGCTGGCCGAACTGGCCGAGGCTCCGACTGCCTGCCTGCACACGCTCTATGTCTCGCCGCTCAAGTCGCTGACCAACGATATCGAGCGCAACCTGACCGCGCCCGTCGTGGAGATGGGCCTTTCGATCAGCGTCGAGACGCGTACCGGCGACACCGGGGCGACGGTGAAGGCGCGGCAGCGTGTGAAGCCACCGAACATATTGCTTACCACGCCGGAATCACTGTCCCTGCTGCTGGCGCACCCGGATGCCGCCTTTCTGTTCGCATCGCTCAGCCGCGTGGTGATCGACGAGGTGCATGCCTTCGCGCATGGCAAGCGCGGAGATCTTCTTTCGCTGTGCCTCGCCCGGCTGGCGCATCTCGCGCCCAATCATCGCCGCGCCGCATTGTCGGCGACCATCGCAGATTCAGCGCCTTATCGCGAATGGCTGTCGCGCGATGGCAATATGGAAACGGTTGTACCCGTCACCGGAGCGGAGATGAAGCCACCGGACATCCGCATCCTGACGCCGGAGGGGCGGGTGCCTTGGTCCGGCCATTCCGCCCGCTATGCTGCAGCGCAGGTTTATGAGGGGATCAAGGCGCATCGACTGACGCTCGTTTTCTGCAACACGCGCGCGCTGGCCGAACTGACGTTGCAAGAGCTGTGGTCGATCAACGGTGAAAACCTGCCCATCGGCATCTTCCATGGATCGCTCAGCATCGACGTGCGGCAGAAGGTCGAGGAAGGGATCGCGGCAGGCAAGCTGCGCGCAGTCGTCTGCACATCCGCGCTCGATCTCGGCGTCGACTGGGGCGATGTCGATCTCGTCATCCAGATGGGCGCGCCCAAGGGAACAGCGCGGCTGCTCCAGCGCATCGGCCGCGCCAACCACCGCGCCGACGAGGCAAGCAAGGCTTTTCTCATCCCCGGCAACCGCTTCGAATATCTTGAGGCGCGCGCGGCGCTGGACTCGATCGACGAGGGCGTGCTCGACGCCGAATATTGGCGGCCGGGCGGGCGCGACGTGCTGGCGCAGCATATCATGACATGCGCCTGCGCTGCGCCGTTTGACGCCGGTGCGTTGCATGCCGAGGTTGCGTCCGCAGCGCCCTATCGCGACATCTCTCGCGAAGAGTTCGACAAGGTGCTGCATTTCGTGGCTGATGGCGGATACGCGCTGTCGCATTACGACCGGTTCCAGCGCATCCGGAAAGGCGCGGACGGGCTGTGGCGCGTCAGCCACCCGCGCTTCGTCACCCAGTACCGGATGAATGCAGGGATCATCGTCGAGGCGCCGATGCTGACCGTGCGGTTCCGCAACGGACGCAGGCTGGGGCAACTGGAGGAGAATTTCGCGGCCAGCCTCAGCCCTGGAGATACCTTCCGCTTTTCCGGCCTCGATCTCGAGGTGGAGCAGATCAAGGACAGCGACCTCATTGTGCGCGCCAGCACCAGATCGGCGATGATCCCGAGCTATATGGGTGCGCGCATGGCGCTGACTACCAGCCTGTCGGACCGGGTGCGCGCGCTGCTTCATGACCGAGCAGAACATGCGCGGCTTCCCGACGATGTACGCGAATGGCTGAGCGCGCAGGCGCGTTTCTCGCTGTTGCCAGCGCCGGATCAGTTGCTGGTCGAGACCTTCCCGCACGAGGGGCTGCATCATCTCGTGATCCACAGCTTTGAGGGGTGGAACGCGCACCAGTCGCTCGGCATGCTGGTGACCCAGCGCATGGAAAAGGCGGGGCTCGATCCCGTCGGCTTCGTCGCCAATGACTATAGCCTCGCCATCTATGGCCTGCGCCCCATTACCGATCCCGGCCCTCTGCTCGATCCCGATGTGATCGACAGCGAACTCGTCCGGTGGATCGGCAATTCCTATCTTCTGAAGCGCGCCTTTCGCGAGGTGGCGGTGATCGGCGGGCTGGTCGAGCGGCATCATCCAGGGCGGCGCAAGACGGGCAAGCAGGTCACCTTTTCGACCGACCTCATCTACGACGTGCTGCAACGCCACGAGCCCGACCATGTGCTGATGCGTGCGGCATGGGCAGACGCATCGAGCAAGCTGGTCGAGGTCGGGCGGCTGGCGCGCCTGCTGGAACGCGCGCGGGCGACGATGCTGCATGTCGACTTGCCACACGTTTCGCCGCTGTCCGTGCCGTCGCTGGTGATGATCGGGCGCGAGAGCGTGGCGGGCGGCGCGGCGGAGGAGACGCTGATCGCCGAGTTGGAGGCGCTGATAAATGAACCGGCGGAGGGGATAGCGGCCGGGTCAAATGTATGAAAGTCAACGTATCGCCTTGAGGGGCAAGCGGACATTCTGCCGACCAAGCGGAAAATGGTGAAACCGCCGATATGGCGGTTGTCCGTTCACGACGCATCAAGGTGAGAAACGCGGTCCAGCATCATAATGCTGGACCGCGTTTCCTCGCAGAGATTGCTTTTACAGGCCGTCCAGACCCTTGCTAATGAGAATGTTCACCGCAACGCGGCGGTTTTGTGCTCTGCCTTCGGCAGTGTCATTGCTCATAAGCGGTTGCGCTTCGGACATTCCGGTAGGTGTCAACATGCGATAAGGTTTCCAGCCGCAATTCTGCTGAAGATAATTGACAACGCGGGCGGCGCGCCTTTCGCTGAGATGCTGATTGAAATCGCTGCCGCCTGTGGAATCGGTGTAACCTACGACCAGAAGTAAAGCGTTCTTCATTCCTTCGGCGGTGGAAGCCGTCGCGCAAAGATCGTCCTGCGCCTGGGCGGACAATACCGCCTTGCCGGTATCAAAATTGACGTTGGTTGTACCCTTCACGTTATAGTCGCCGAGATCGCTTACGCGGCTGCGCAGCGCCCCGGTGGCGGCAGTTTGCTGGGCAAAGCCCTCCGCGGTACCGTTGCGGATCATGTTTGCGGTTTTCAGGTCACTGCTTTTCAGCTCGATCTGACTTGCCAGCAGACCGCTGCCCGACTGCAAGGTACGGACTGTAACAGGCAGGCCGTTCAAAAGGGAACTGGAATCAAGCTTGTTGCGGTTGAGGCCTAAAAATCCGCCTTTCGACCTTATCTGGGTGGTTTCATTGAAGGCGACGATTGTGCTTGTACCGTCGGCGGCATTGATCCGCATTTTTTCGTCGCTGCGCCCTGAGATGATGCCTTCGACGTCGGGCCCGCGCGCCATTTCGGATGTATCCTCTGGAGAGGTGTCGGTTACTGTCACCGAAAGTGGCGTGCCAGTCTGCGCCTGCTCCTGCGCGGCTGAAGCTGGTCCGGCTAGTGCGGCAAGCAATAATAAGGCTGCTGGACTGGTAGAAACGATAGTCATGATGCTGCTCCTTCAAGCTAAAATCTGCTTTCCTGCGTGTTAAGAAAAACCTGTCGCTTAGATGAACGGCGGCGCACACGCGCTAATCTCTCGACGGCTTGAACGCTTCGTGCGGTGAAATGATGTTGGCATTTTGGACAAGAAGATACTCCGCCTATATTCGTCAATTTTCGTGGGACGTGGACGATCCGATCCGGATATCGGTCCTTTTGATTGATCTCGGCGATAGGTCGATATCCGCAATGGTCTCATTTGCCGGCGGTCGGACATAAGGTGCTCGCACATAGTCAAAGCGTGTCGATTTCGGCTTGATCCGCCAGCCAGCCTCGCGCATAGATGGTGAATGGTTCCCTTTTTGTTCCATGATGCCGCGCTCCATCTGCTCGGTTGCGGCGCCGCCTGGTGGCCGGAGCAGGAGACGCTGCTGGTCGCCGACCTGCATCTGGAAAAGGCGCGGTTCTTCGCTGGGACGGGGCAGTTCCTGCCGCCGCATGACAGTTATGAAACCGCACTGCGGCTTGCCGAGCGAGTAAAGCAGACCGGCGCGCGACGCATTATCTGCCTGGGCGACAGTTTCCATGACGGCGAAGGGGCCAGCCATCTGGAGGCACGCGCGGGTGATGTGCTGCGCTCGCTTGCCACGCGCGCGGAATGGATATGGGTCACGGGCAATCACGATGTTTCCGCCGTCTTCCCCTTCGGCCGGGCCGTGGCAGAGGTCCGGCTGGGCGGAATCGACCTGCGCCATGAGGTCGATCCGGCAGCCACAGGGCCGGAAATCAGCGGGCATTTTCACCCCAAGCTGCGGCTCCAGCATCGCGGACGAAATCTCGTCCGCCGCTGTTTCCTTACCGATGGAACGCGGCTGATCATACCCGCCTTCGGTGCGCTGACCGGTGGGCTCGATGCGCGGCATCCGGCCATCCATGCGGTGCTGGGCGGGCCGGTGACGGCGCTGGTGCCAGGGGAGGGGCGGCTTATGCGCTTTCCCGTCGAACCGGCGCTGGAGCGGTGCGCATCATGAGCGAGGTGGCAGCGCCCGAATTACTGCTCAACGGGGCCGCGGCCGTCAGCCGGGGCGTGTGCCGCCTGCTGCGCCGCCACGATATCTTCACCGTGCCGGAAATGCCGCTGCGCAACGGTCGGCGGGCCGACCTGATGGGTCTCGCCAAGAATGGCGATGTCGTGATCGTGGAGATCAAGTGCGCGCGGGGCGACCTGTTGGGCGATGCCAAGTGGACCGACTATCTCGACCATTGCGACCGCTTCTACTGGGCGGTGTCGCCCGACCTGCTGTGCGATGAGCTGCATCAGGAGCGTTTCCTGCCCGAGCGGTCCGGCCTGATCGTCGCCGACGCCTATGATGCGGAGATCCTGCGCCCGGCCGCGCTCCACCCGCTCGCCGCCAGCCGGCGCAAGGTCGAAACACTGCGCGTAGCGCGGCAGGCGATGCGGAGAATGCTGGCTAACGCGGACCCGGGACTCGGCCTGCTCGACGAACCTTACTGAGTCATTTTTCGCTGGTCGCGCCCCAGATGTCCCCGGTGTGAACGAACCCGCGCTTGCCGCCGACGTCGAACAGGCACCATCCGCCCGAACAGTCGCTGACCTTTCCGACCACACCCTTTTCCGCGCGATAGAGTTGCGGCGACGCGTCGCTCCGCTTGTCGTGGATCGAAGCCTCGGATCGTTCGACGATCGCGGTTCCGGCATCGCTGAGCAGGCGGACATGCACCCAGCCCTGCGTGCCGGAGGGGTCCTCGATCTTGCGCCAGTTGCTGTGAATCTGGATCACCCGCACGGGCAACCCCTTGCGCCGGTACACCCAGTTGGACGGATAATCGAGGCTTGGCCCGACCCGCATGCGCGCCTCGTCGACCGAGATGGAGGCCCAATAAGGCGGCTGCTTGGATTGCGCCATGGTAGCTCCGGGCATCAGCGAACCACCCGTCGCAAGCGCGACGGCGATGACGGCTGGCGATCGCGCGAACATGCCTCTCCGTTGCTCTTGTCCCATTCCCATCGTCCCGGAATAGTCGATCGCGGCGCCGCAGGGAAGAGGCGTGGATAACCGCGCATTCATTATGGGACGCGCATCGGGCTTGACCTTGCGCCCGTCATGGGGATAGCGCGAACTTCATGCCGCAAACCCCGCGTCCCGCCCGTCCAAGGGTCATCGTCACCCGCCGCCTGCCCGCCCCGGTGGAGGCTCGGATGGTCGAGTTGTTCGACACGGTGCTGAACCCGGATGATACGCCGATGGACCGGGCCGCGCTGGCGGCCGCCATGGCCGATTGCGACGTGCTGGTTCCCACCGTGACCGACACTATCGACGCGGAGCTGATAGCAGCGGCGCCGGACCGGTTGCGCATGATGGCGAATTTCGGAGCGGGCGTGGATCATATCGATCTTTCGGCCGCGCGGAAAAAGGGGATCATCGTCACCAATACGCCGGGCGTGCTGACCGAGGACACCGCCGACATGGCGATGGCGCTGATCATCGCAGTGCCGCGCCGCCTGGCCGAGGGCGAGAAGCTTATTCGGTCTGGCCAGTGGCAGGGCTGGAGCCCTTCGGGCATGCTCGGCCACCGCATCGGCGGCAAGCGGCTCGGCATTATCGGCATGGGCAGGATCGGCCAGGCCATTGCCCTGCGCGCCGCGCCCTTCGGCCTCAGCATCGCCTATCATAATCGTCACCGCCTGCCCGAAAGCGTGGAAAAGGCGACGCACGCCACATGGGTCGAGTCGCTTGACGAGCTGCTTTCGACCAGCGATTTCGTTTCGATCAACTGCCCTCTCACCGACGAGACGCGGGGCATGATTGACGCGCGTCGCATCGGCCTGCTGAAGCCCGACGCCTATCTCATCAACACATCCCGCGCCGAAGTGTGCGACGAGGAGGCGCTGATCGAGGCGCTGGAGGCGAAACGCATCGGCGGGGCGGGTCTCGACGTCTATGCGCATGAGCCCGCCGTCAACCCGCGCCTGCTTGACATGTCGAATGTCGTGCTGAAACCGCATATGGGATCGGCCACGTTCGAGGGGCGTGAGGCGACCGGAGAGAAGGTAATCGCCAGTATCCGCACCTGGGTGGACGGCCACCGGCCGCGCGATCAGGTGCTCGAAGGCCTCATCTAAAGTCTGTCGATTTTGCGAGGGAACCTCGCCACCGCTCCCCTCGACATTGGCGGTGCGAAGTGCCACTCTCGCTCCATGCGGGAGAAGGAACTGAGGCTGGCGCTTGTCTGCTATGGCGGCATCAGCCTGGCCGTCTACATGCACGGCATCACCAAGGAAATCTGGCATCTCGCCTGTGCCAGTCGCGACTATCACGAAGACTGCCCTGTCGAAGAGGGCAGCGTACTCGCCATTTTTCGCGACCTGTTGCGCGAACTGGAGGAGCGAGCGGACCTGCGTGTGCGCGTCGTCATCGATATCATCGCTGGCGCCAGCGCCGGCGGCATCAACGGTATATTTCTGGCGCAGGCGATCGAGACCGGCCAGTCGCTCGAGCCATTGACCGACCTGTGGCTCGATAATGCCGATGTCGAAAAACTGCTCGATCCTGATGCGCGTCCCGCCGCACGCTTCTCCAAATTCTGGGCGCAGCCGCTGGTGTGGATGGTTGCGAGGCGAAGAGGAGACGCGGTCGAGCGCACGGTTTCACCCGGAACGCGCGAAGAGGTACGGCACAAGCTGTCGAGCTTCGTGCGCTCTCGCTGGTTCCAGCCGCCTTTCGGCGGCAAGACCTTCACGCGGATGCTGCTGGAGGCGTTCGACTCCATGGCATCGATCCCACGCAACCGGCCGCTGCTGCCGCAGTCCCATCCGCTCGACCTGATCGTGACGGTAACGGATTTCGAGGGCTATCCCGAGACGCTACGGCTGAACAGCCCACCTGTTGTCACCGAGATGGAGCATCGGCTGACACTCAAATTCCGCACGCGACACCGCAGTGGCTCGCTCGCCGATCCGGCCGAGCTGACCTTCGCGGCGCGCGCGACGGCAAGCTTTCCCGGCGCCTTTCCGCCCTTCACCGTGAGAGAGCTGGACAAGGTGCTCCAGAAACAGAAGCGTTTCTGGCCTGGCCGCGACAAATTTCTCGCCCGCGTTCTGCCCAAGCATTACCTGCTCGGTCGCGCGGAGGATGCCATTCTGATTGACGGATCGGTGCTCAGCAACGCGCCGTTCGCCCCGGCCATTGCGGCGCTGCGCAACCGCCCCTCCCGGCGCGAAATCGATCGGCGGTTCGTCTATATCGATCCCAAGCCGATCGG
>JBFXHW010000003.1:0-33131 GCA_050176605.1 Sphingobium sp.
CAGTCAAAGCGATTTATCCAAATGCAGTCACGCGGCTAAGGCGTCGGAGGCTCATAGGCCGCCCGACTTTTCGAGCGGCGATCGAGCGTGTTGCGGCGCGGAAGACCGAGAACTGATCGGCAACTGCGATATGCAAAGGCAATATGCTTATTACTTTTCAAGCCCGTAGAAGGAAGAAACAATATTTCCGTCTTGCCTTCACGCGCATTCACGAGATCGGCGAATGCAATCTGGATTGGATCGGTCTACCCAGAACGATACGCCCGACTTCGGACGCGCCCTGCTTTTCGATCTGGATTGTTCCATCCGCCTGAGCGGAAGCGCCGACTGTCCACAAAATCAAAGCTGGCAATAGCTAAGCGCTGACCCAGTATGAGGTGGATCGCCATTTATTGGCGCGTGCTATCCCACCAGCTTGCTCTCCCAATATGCCTTAGGGATTTCATTCGTCGCAGCTCACTGCGCCATATAAATTCCTGGAACTCGCGAAAATCACCGGGAACACCTCGATTGAACCGCATCATAATCGACCCGCGCCGCCCTAACCTGTCCAGCCGAGCATGATCCGCCGACCTGTGTCATGAAGAACCTTGCGGCGCTCCTCTTCAGTGAGCAACTTGGTCGCCTCGATAGCGCGAGCAACCATCATTTTATACGTTCCCGAAGACGTGCCGATGTCAGACCCCCACATCGTTCGGTCGGCTCCATAGAAATCGACCGTACGGCGGAGCACTCGTTCGGGGGCGACGCCTTTTTCTCGGATAACGTCCATGCTGAGCGATGTGAACTTGACTGAAATATTCTTCCGCTTAGCGAAACCGTCAAATTTTTCGTCAATGCCATAATTCGGTTGGGTACAATCTGGCAGAAAGACATGATCCAGCACGATCTGCAATTTCGGGAATCGATCGGCCATCTGCTCGATGACTGGAATCAGCACGTCACTCCCAGACGCGGGGGCCTCGATATCAACTAACAGACCGAGACTATGGGCCAATTCCCATACCGTCATCGCAGTGGGCGAACTCAGCCAGGCGCCCTTGTCGGTCACGCCCACACCAAAAAAGCGGATCCCGACGATGCCGCGGGACGCGAATTCGCGGATCATACCGGGCGTCTCCGGCGCCTGCGGATCAACGATGATGATGGCACGCATTTCATCGGGGAAGGCTTCGGCTGCATCAACGATATAGCTATTGTCCGTACCGTATATCATGCCCTTCTGCACCGCCGCGATGCCAACTACATTTTCTTCGGCCATCCATTTGTGCATTAGTTCGGCGGTCGGCTTTTCATTAACCGGTTCGGGCCCATGCATACCGCCCGGCGTTCCTATAGTGCCCGGGATACGCGGCATTCGGAGCGATGTGTTCTCAAATGGATAGGTGCGGGGATAGCGGATTTCGTCGTCCGACACCAAGTGAGCATGTGTATCATACAGGCGTATCCCATAACTGCTCATAACGTTGTCCGCGAAAACACTGGCCGCCCCTCTTTATTACCGTTCGTTCGCCGAACTATGCAGACCGGAGCGCATGGCAAAAGTCAGAATTACGAGATTTCCGTCAGGTGAAAACACTACTCACACCACCACTGTACCCGACGGCTTTTCGCTCGAGCGGGTCGATTGCACCGCAAACTCTCATAGTCTCGTCTGTCATCTGAGTGACCGACACATGCTCTGGACGACTGATGGATTTTCGCCGCATCCTAGGAAACCCGTGCGCAGGTTTGTGTAGGCCATTGAAGCGCGTTGCTCTTATCGTTTTTGCGTTCGCGATTGAGTTACCTTGCTGCCGCTCTGATTTATGCTGCCGTGCTCTTCATGCCTGTGCCGCGAGAATATTCATGGCGCGTTTGAGGATGTCTGCGATGGCGGTGAGATGAACCTGAACTGCGGCTCTAGCGAGACCTCGCAGTAGCATTCGGCACAGGCCATAGCGGCGCTTCCATGTCCTGAAGATCTTCTCGATCCGGCCCCTCATCCTATGGAACGGTTAGTCCCTTTCCTTGAGCTTGCGCATCGTTTCGGCTTCGTCCCAGCCACGCATGCCGGTGGCTACGATCCTCGGCACTCCACCCTTTGTATGCACGGCATCGCGGAAGTTAGTATCGCGATGCCGCGAATCAATTGTTGGCTCCCTTGCAGTGTGCAGAGCTCGATAGCCTCGTGCAAAAGCTCAGGAGAATATGGCCTCGCCCTGCGGGAAGTCGCTAGATAACGGCTGCCGAGCGGATCGCTTGGCTAGCTCTTGCGAGATCGCGTCCGTCATCTCGAAAAGTTTAGGCACGTACTCATCGATGGCCTTGTCGCGGGACATCGCAGCAGTAATCCAAGTTAGACCGAGGCAGGCGACAAGACGCTCATCATCAAAGATCGGCACGGCCACGGTGGAGGAGCGCGGTTCGATCAGTGGATCGCGGAGTGCGTAGCCGCGCTCACGGACCTGCCTAAGCATCTGGGCGATCGCTGTGCTGTTATGGGCCACTGCGTCCTCGGGGTTCCTGCTTTGCTTGGCGATTTCAATGAGAATTTTGCGCGCATTGGTCGGGCTATGTGCCAGATAGCAGCGCCCGAGAGCGCGGCTGACCAGGCTCCATCTCATGTTGAGAGAGGAGTGGAGGAACGAGAGCGAGGTGTGCGGTATAGTGCTGGCGCGCACCACCACCGCGTTAACGTCAAAAAGCGCAAGTGCCAGAGGCCATCCTTCCCGCTTCGTGAAGTCGATCATGATCTCCTCTGCTACCTCGATTACCAGCGGTTCGTGATGAAAACCGCTTGATAACGACTTGACCCGCCCGAGTAGATGATAGGTCCCGTAGCTTGACGACTGCGCTGCGAGCCCCTTCGCCTCGAATGTGCGCAGCAATCGTATGATTGACGATTTAGGCAGCCCGGTTTCGCGATGGAGGTCGTGTAGCGTCGAGAGTGGACGACGATTGAGCGCTTGGAGCAAATCGATCGCACGCTCCACCGCGCGAATACCGTCACTCTTCTTGTCCACGGCATCACTCATCATGTCCGACATCCAATCCCAGGTTGGTACCCGTCGCGGTTATCGCGGGTGCCTTTTCCACCAGGTGAAACTATCGTTGTCGGCAAGCCAGCGCAATGCGCATGGATCATATTTCCGTCAGGCGAAATCTTTCGGGATTTATCCAGCACCCGACGGCTTCCGCCGAAGCGCGGGTACCGAGAGGATCGCGGCGGCGCCAATGAGTGATGTTGCCGCCATAGCGTAAAAGCCCACACTGAAGCTGCCGGTCATATCACGCAGCGCACCGAACAGAAATGGGGTAGTATAACCTGAAAAATTGCCGATCGTCGTAATCAGCGCAAATCCTGCCGCAGCAGCAGCCCCCATCAGGAAAGTCGCCGGCAGCGAGAAAATCGTGCCGGAAACGATCGTCACACCCGAATACGCCAGCATAAGTCCGCTGAGCGCCAGCCATGCTTCGTCCGAGAAACTTCCAGCAAGACACAAGCCGAACGCAGTAATTGCGAAGCCTATGGTTGCGTGCCACCGACGCTCGCGGGTCCTGTCCGAATGGCGTGCGTTGACTATGAGCACTACGCAGGGGATAACCGAAAGACCCGCGACAATCAGCCCCGTATCGAACACGGTCGCCCCGCTCACTCGCTGGACGATTGTCGGGAGCCAAAACTGGATTCCATAAAGAGTCGAAAGATTGCAGAAATTGGCGAGTACGACGCACCAGATATTTGCGTCTCGAAACGCATCGCCAAAGCGATGCCCCATACCAGCCTGGGCCTGAGCCGCATGCTCCTTTGCGAGTTCGCGCGTGACCAGCGCTTTTTCCTCATCATCGAGCCAATGCACTTCGCTCGGCTGGCTGCGCAGCTGGACGAAGACGATGATTCCGAGGATAGCCGCAGGCAGGCCTTCTACCACGAAAACCCACTGCCAGCCGGCAAGGCCGGCCCAGCCATCCATGAAGCGCATAATCGCGCCCGAGAGCGGGCTGCCGATGATCGCCGCGAGCGGGGTGCCCAGCAGCATTACGGCGACCGCTTGTGAACGCATATAGCTTGGGAACCAGTAGGTAAGATAGAGCAAGGCACCCGGATAGAACCCCGCTTCGGCTATTCCGAGCAGGAACCGGATGATATAGAAATGTGTTGGCGTCTGGACGAACATCGTCAAGGTCGACAGCAGCCCCCACACGACCATGATCCGCGCGAGCCAGACGCGGGCGCCGACGCGGTGCAGGATCATGTTGCTGGGAATCTCGAACAGACAATAGCCAATGAAGAAAACACCGGCGCCGAAGCCGTACATCGTTTCGGTGAGCCCAAGCGCAGGTCCCATCTGGAGCTTCGCAAAGGCGACATTGACCCGGTCGATACTCGCGAAGATGTAGCTAAGCAGTATCAGCGGCAAAATGCGACGCGCGATCTTATTGTAGACGCGCCAGCTGAATTCATCAGCTACGCTGGCTCTGCCGATTATAGCCATCTGTCTCTCCCCTCGGCCGCGGCCGATGATTGTTCAGCCGTATCGCCGAAGCGATGACGTCATTTTCCGCTCATTCCACCGCGCGAGAATGCGTCGCTCCCCTGTTCGCAGCAAGTCCTGCAATCGCATATTTCGCGTGACGGAATCCTACATCGCTCTCCTAGTTCAACCCTACAGCCGTATATTTACGCGCCCAGCCTCTCACTCCTCGGTGTTCGCTGTTTGGAGAAGGTGTTCACGGCCTCCGCCGAATGGCCACTTCATGGCATAGGATAGTCTTCGGCGTTTGCGACCAAGCCTTCGCGCAACGAGAAATCCATGCGGGGCGGCGCGAACACATCGATTAGACGGCCAGGTTCGTCACCGATATTTCGGCTGGTGTGCACGACCGTCGGGGGGATCACAAGCACCGATGGACTCGCCATCTCGATGTGCTCGTCATCCCGCCAAGTTGATAAATCCGGGCTCCAAGGGTAGCGGATATGGTGAATGTAGGTGCCGCCGATCGCTAGGGATCCCTGCTCGAAATCGGCATGCGAGTGCGGCGTCAGCTTGCTCGTGTCGCGCGGGACATTCCGGGCCGTCATGACGTTGAGCATGAGATTAGTTGAGCGGAAAATCCGCATGTTGGTGCCTTCGCGTACGTGATCCGCAAGGCGATAGGTGCGCAGGCGATAGCCGCCGACCGGAACGGGCCAGGGATCGAGCGGAGCAACATCCTCGGGCCGCTCTGCATAGGCCGCGGCGTTGGTAGCGCGCACGGCAAGATCGGAAGCACGGCTTGAAAAGATGCGGATGATTTCGCCATCGCCGTTCAACGTAACACTGCTAGGCCCCGGTGGCACGATCGTCAGACTGTCGGGTGCGATCTCAACCGTCTCGTCGCCCGCGGTGACTGTCGCACCGATCTTGTCCGAAACGATCATATATTCGTCGGGATTATCTGCACGCTCCAAGCGCGCTCCTACCGTCGCCCTACTGACCACCGTTACGAAATTCGCGCCACGCGCGATCCAGCTTTCAGCCCCCTGCTCGAGGTCGGTCAATGGTGCGTCTCGATAATGCCATGCACCGGTCGCTGCTCGTACTCTGCTCATGCTGTGTGTTCCCTCTTATGCTGGGTTGCAAAGGCGGCGACGTTGCGCACACCCTGCCGCAGGATCGATTGATCCGATCCGATGACAAACCAGTCGGCTCCCAACGGAGCGAACTCGGCGCCCTCCTCAGACGAGGCCACGAACATGCCGATGCGTTTATTGGCGGCGCTGCCCGCAGCGATAATGCGCCGGGTAGCGGCTATGACAGCAGGGGTGGAGGCATTGGCCTCGCGAAGGGACAATGACAAGTCCGATCGGCCAATGAATACGCCGTCTATCCCAGGCGTCGCGGCAATCGCCTCGCATTCCTCGACAGCGGGGCCGCTCTCGATCTGTGCTAGAATGACCGCCTGATCACCGCGTTTGAGTGCCTCGGCCATGCCCAGCGAGCCATAGCAGGCAAAGCGTGGACCGCCCGAATAGCCGCGCTGGCCGGTCGAGAAACGGGTGTTGCGAACGATTTCCTTCGCCTGAGCCGCAGAATCGACATGCGGCACCAACAGACCGGCCGCCCCCAAGTCGAGCGCCGAGAGCAGAGTCGAATGGCGGTCATCTGGAACACGAACGAAGATCGGCAGTCCGGCGGCGCGACCTGCGAGGATCATCAAGTCGATTGCAGCCCGATCAAACGGTGCATGTTCCGCATCGACGACAGCGAAATCGAGTCCGCAGGTACCTATTACTTCTATGACCTGTGGCGAGGTGGTCTTCACGAAAATGCCGCACTGAACGGTCATACTGCTATCCTCAAGAGCCCTACGCTGCCGTCGCTGACGAGGCAACGGATCTCGATTTCATCCTTATCCGACATCGTAGCCGTCATTCTCTTCCTCTCCACCCGGGCGCGTTTCTATATTGGGCCCGTTTTTGAAGGAAAATGACGATACAAGAACAGCGCCGAGTTTAAGTTTTCCGAAGATCGGAACTTTCCGAAAGGCGGAATGCGGAACAATCAGTGTTGCGCGATTAAGGCCGATTTGGTGCTCGTTCTGCCAGAAACGGCTTCGCACGTTCCCAACATCGAAGGAACCTGGCTACCATGGCGAGAAAGACAATCATCTCATGCGCCGTCACCGGCAATCTCGTGAAACCGGAACAGCATCCCGGCTTGCCGGTCACACCAAAGCAGATCGCGCAGGCGGCGCTGGATGCACGCGCTGCGGGCGCCGCCATCGCTCATATCCATGTCCGCGATCCCGAGACCGGACGCGGTTCTATGCGCCTCGATCTCTACAAAGAGGTGGTCGATCGTATCCGCGACAGCGGTAGCGACGTGATCATAAACCTTACGACTGGTGAGGGTCAGCGTTTCGTGCCGTCGGACAACGATCCGAAGATCGCCGCTCCCGGCACGACACTGGTCCATCCATTGCTCCGCGTCGAGCATATTGTCGAACTGAAGCCCGATCTCTGCTCTCTCGATTTCAACACGATGAATTCGGGCGGACAGGTTGTGATCAACACGCCCGCCAACGTCCGCAAGATGGCGGCGGCGATCGTCGGTGCGGGAGTCAAACCCGAAATCGAGGTATTCGATAGTGGTGATATTCACCTCGCTAACGATCTGATTGCAGAGGGACTTATTTCTGGAAAACCTTTCTTCCAGATCGTCTCAGGCGTCAAATATGGCTGTTCGCCGACAGTGGAAACAATCGCCTATATGCGCTCGCTGATCCCCAAAAATGCGATTTGGTCGGCTTTCGGGATTGGCCGCCATCAATATCCGATCCTTGCAGCGGCACATCTGCTTGGCGGACAGGTTCGTGTCGGCATGGAGGACAATATCTACATTCGCCATGGTGAATTGACGCGCGGCAACGGCGAGCTGGTTGAACAGGCTGTGCACTTGCTCGAGCTGCTCGGTAGTGAGCCGGCAACGCCAGACGAAGCGCGCGCGCTGCTCGAACTGCCGCCGTTCAATTAGGGTCATCTGTGGACGCCCCGTAAGATGCAAGGGGTAAATTGAGTCGCTGATGTGATCTATCGGGTGCGGTCATCTGTCCGGCCTGTTTGCGCGGCGGATACGCATTATCAACCTGCGCACGGAAAGCGGACTTTCAAGTTCCGTTCGATGCGCCGTACAGGCAGCCCGCCATCATGAACGGCTGGCGATAGTGCTCGCCGATATGCCGCTGATGGAGCCGGGGCATCTCTCCGCACTAGGGTCAGAACCCATTGATTTGGGGTGTCGGCTTCAGCCGTATTTTCCAACTGGCTCTGATCAATGAGTCCTGATCCTAGTCGGCCCTGTTCAAGCGATCAAATGTTCACGGGACGGCCGGCGCGCTACATCCTGCGCTCGCAATTTCTCGTTCGGCCTGCGCAAACCCATAATCTGGAACCTCGTCCCCCTCTGGGTCGGAAATAATGTCCCACGATTCTGCGATCCGTTCGGCGGCTTCGGCGCCCGCGCCAATGAACAACCCGTTGGTCAGGGTCACATTTGCGCAGGCAAAATGTCCGGCGCCAGCACACAATATCCGCCGGGTAGGGGCATTTTCTTCCACCAGAGCAACAACCCCCGGACTCACCAGCGCGGGATCCAGACATGCAAGAGCCTCATCCGACAAGACATCTCCGGTCATCTGCGTTGCGGCAGTGGGTGCAAGGCAATTGACGCGGATACCGTATTTCTCGCCTTCAATAGCCAAGGTTTGCATCAGCCCGACAAGCGCCATCTTGGCCGCACCGTAATTGGCTTGCCCGAAATTGCCATAGAGACCGGACGAGGATGTCGTCATCACCACTCGGCCATAACGCTGTTCGCGCATGATATTCCAAACGGCCTTGGTACACATCGCGGCACCGAGGAGGTGTACGTCCACAACCAGGCGAAAGTCGTCCATAGTCATCTTCGCAAAACTGCGATCCCGCAATATGCCGGCATTGTTGACCAATATATCGATCCGTCCCCATTCACAGATCGTCCGGTCCACCATCGCCTCAACGCCGGTTTCGTCCGTGACCGACGTCGCGAACGCTATTGCGTTGCCGCCCTCGGCGTGAATTTCGGTCGCGACGCTTTCCGCCAGCTCATGGGAAATATCATTGACGACAACCCTCGCGCCATGCCGCGCGAGTTCGAGAGCGTGACATCTGCCGAGACCACCTCCACTCCCCGTAATGATGGCTACGCGCCCTGCGAGCAATCGGTCCTTCATCAAACAGCCCCTTTTAACTCACGTGATAGTTAATAAAATTCCGCTTCCAATGCGATTGGGAGCAAATATCAGTCAATGCTCATTGCGCGTTCTCCCCCGCCCGGATCGCAAATAGCCCTCAAACCTGAGGCCATGAACTTAGCCATCCGCTTCTTGATTGAAGCGAAATCGTCGGATTTGCATAGCCCGCCGGAAAGCTTGTCGATGCGGCCCGTCCGGGCCAGCGTCAGCATCAGTGCGCCACTGACGAAGTGATAACCCCAGAAAATGTTCTCTTCCGACGCGTCCGGCATGGCCATTTTCAGCAATGAGACCAGCCTCAACACCACCGGATCAAAATGCTGGTCCATCATCTGCGCGCCCCATTCGGGCGTTGCGGCAACCTGAGATGCCAGCGCCCCATAATTGCGCCACCCCTCTCCGCCCGATCCGTAAAGGTCCAGGTCGGTATCCAAAAAGGTGTGCAACGCACCTTCGACCGTCGGCTTGCCGTCGACCGCCTTTTCATAGTCATCGAGCGCCTTGATCCGCTTCTTGCTGGTGACGTCCGCGCGCCGGGAAAAGACGGCATTGAAGAGTGTCTGCTTGTCGTCGAAATAATAGTTCAACAGCGTATGGTGGACACCGACACGCTGAGCCACGTCCTTCAGTGTGACCCCATAGAATCCATGATAGGAAAACAGATATTCCGCAGCGTCGAGAATCTGTTCCATTGTCTCTTCGCGACGTTCGGCCTTCGACTGTGATTGACGACGCGTTCTGGTCGATGCTGACAAATTTGCGCCCTTCCATATTGTTCGCGCCAAAACGGCTTGAAGAGGTAGTGCCTCTATCATCTCCTGCTATATTCCATTCTCAGGCGCAACGTATCGATTTTGCCGGTAGCGGCCAGCGGCATGGATTCGAGCCGCACGATCGCGTCCGGAATCCACCAGTTGGCGACTTTCCCCCGAAGCGGGGCGAGCAGATCCTCGTCGGAAGGCTGCATCCCGTCATTCAGTTCGACGAACAGTACCGGACGCTCGCCCCATTTTGGATCGGCGCGACCCACGACGGCAGCAAGTGCGACGTCCGGAAGCGATGAGACAAGCGCCTCGATTTCCGCCGGATTGATCCACTCGCCACCTGACTTGATCAGGTCTTTTGCCCGGCCCGTAATCGCAAGGAACCCTCGCCGGTCGATCAGCGCGAGGTCGCCGGTATCGAACCAACCGTCGCGCGATGCGGTCTCGGTCTGTCCAAGATAGCGTTCCACGACCGAGTGACCGCGCGCCCAAAGATGACCTTCCACCTCTCGCTGGTTTAGCAGCGGCTTACCGCTCCCGTCGGCAAGACGAAGATCAAGGCCAACGGCCGGTTTGCCAGAAAGTCGCGCATCCCGGCTTCCCGAATTCGGTGGCATCGCCGTGCCCAGAGGCGACAATTCCGTCATTCCCCAAGTCGTCTGCACCTCGATACCGCGCGATTCGATCCGCGCCACGAGTGTCTGCGGCATCGGCGCGCCGCCGACCATGACCCGTCGCAGTGTCGGAACCTGCATCCCGCTCTCTTCGAGATAATCGAACAGACCCAGCCACACAGTGGGCACAGCAACGCCTACCGTAACGCCTTCATCGGCTATCAGGCGCGCCAGATGTGGTCCGTCGGCGTGTCGCCCCGGTAATACGAGCTTCGCACCTGTGGCAGGTGCGACGAACGGTAGCCCCCATGCATTGGCATGGCACATCGGCACGACCGGCAAAATCACGTCGCGCGAGAGAATTCCAGAAACGTCGGCTTGCGCCTGCCGAAGTGTATGGAGATAGTTGCCGCGATGCGTGTAAACGACGCCCTTGGGAAGTCCGGTGGTGCCTGACGTAAAGCACAGGCCACAGGGTGCCTTCTCTGGAAAATCACCCCACGGAACGTCCGCGACACCGGTCGCCAAAAGCTCATCGAATGTCATCCGGATCCATGCCTCGGCGTGGGTTGACGGGCGGGGATCACCGTCAATGATCACCATTTTGCGGACATTCTTCGCGGATCTCAGGATTGTATTTGCAAGGTTCTCCAGGTCCGCAGATACGAACAGGATACTTGCTTCCGAACAATCGAGCATCCAGGCCAGCTGGTCGGTTGTCAGTCGTGGATTGAGCGTGTGACAGATCGCACCGATCCCCATGATCCCATACCAGCATTCAATGTGGGACTGCGTGTTCCAGGCGAGTGTCGCGACGCAGTCACCCCTGGCCGCTCCCAGGCCGACGAGTGCTGAAGAAACCCGGGCAGCCCGATCCCTCAGCCCCGCATATCCGATGCGCGACGATCCGCCGCCGTCCAACGCCGTCACCACCTGAGTGTCGGGATGCCATTTGGCCGCATGATCGATGAATTTGTCGAGAGTGAGCGAGTAGTCCTGCATCGCGCCGTCGATCACTGGCATTGCGGCACCTGCTCAGGCAATGGCGGAGATGCTATGCCTGCATTCCAGTTCCACGGCACATCCCCCGCCGCACGCCGGCGGCATACCACCTCCTCATAGAGTGAATAGCGCTCGCCCATCACGTCAAGCCCGACCTTCGGCTTGCCAGCAAAGAGCATGAATGAGTGACGGCCATCATATTGCGGCCAATCAGGATGCCCCCTTGCCTGAGGCACACCGTGCTCTGTGAAGGACACCCAATAATCGACCATCGCATCCGACAGCGCCTGCTCCTGTGACGTAGCAGGAATCTTGGGCCAGGAACTGCTGGTGTTGTGGATCGTGCCGAACATGTATGGAATTTCAGAGGCATGGAAAGCATGCAGCCCCGCCTCGTCTGCGGCCGGATAGCCGTGGTCGAACTGATAGATATAGGCGGGCCAGCCGTTTCGGCTGTGCTTGCGCGCCATGCGTTCGGCGGTCCAGCCGTAAAGCGCGTCACGAGTGGCGGCGAGCATGCTCTCATCAATCGTACTTGATGGGTAAAGCGCGAGAAATTGATCCGCCAGTTCGCCATAGCTCGCGCGGACCTTTTGCTCATATGCTTCGGCATTGCCGGGTGCCGGAGGCAGCAAGCGGCGCAGAGAACGAATTTCGCCGCTGTTGAACCCGGCCAAAAGCGGAGCCGGCGCCTCCTCGCCCCGATCAAAGGTGTCGACGATCTGTCGCGGGAGAATTTTGCCGTCGACGGTGCCCCACACCGGATATCCCTTTTCGGCGGCATCGGCGACCAGCGCGCGCGGCTCCATGGACCGCATCTCGGCGATATTCTGGGCACCGATCTTCTGCTGGAACCAGCTCCCGATCGACTCCGCCGAGGGGTGCCCATGCGCAGCCCGCTTCAACTCGGGCATCGAAACCATGTAGGCGCTTTGCATGACGGCCTTGTTGAAAAGCCCCCGCGCGTCCGGCGATGCCATGAGATACATCACGCTCAATGCCCCCGCGGACTCGCCGGCTATGGTCAAATTGTCTGGATCGCCGCCGAAGGCAGAGATATTGCGCCTGATCCAGCGGAGCGCCTCCACTTGGTCGAGAAAACCGTAGTTCCCGGAGACATCATCCGGTGACTCCGCACTCAATTCGGGGTGCGCGAGAAAACCGAGCACGCCGAGCCGGTAGTTGATCGAAACGACAATGACGCCCTTCCGTGAAAGGCGCGCACCGTCGTACATGCCAAGGCTGCTGGCTCCCGAAACCAGAGCCCCTCCATAGATCCAGACAAACACGGGGGCGTTCTGCGCATGAGGAGGAGCCCAAATATTGAGCGTGAGGCAATCCTCGCTCATCGCTCCCAGCTTTTCAAAATAGATGTTGTCGGCCGTCGGCAGAGCCTCCGGTTGGAAGCAGGCGGGCCCGAATTGCGTTGCATCGCGGACCCCGCGCCAGTCGTCGATAGCGACCGGCGGCTTCCAGCGCCGATCGCCGGTGGGCGCCAGCGCATAAGGTATTCCGCGAAACAGGTCGATCCCGTCCGCCGCCGTGCCCCGAACGGCACCGACCGGCGCAACAACGACGGGACCGGTATCAGGAGCAGACACCGCGTGAGCGCAAGCAGTCAGCGCAAGCGCACAGCCCAGCAATGCCAGACTGACCGCCCACCCCCAAAATGCATGCCTTCTGGACCCATCATGCCGCAGACCAGCAATGACCATCATGCCCTCGATCAGAAATCAAAGCCGACGCGGGTGTCAGCAACCTCCCGGTCATATAACTTCTCCCTCTCCACGTCGCGATTTCCAGTCGCCACTGGACGCTATCTCTACAGCCATTCTCTCTCGAGTCAATATTCACTAACTTGTGCGTGAATTAATATGCATCTTGCTGCTCGCTATCCATTGCGGCATCGCCAGCACTCATCTTATCAACGCGATGCTCCGTTCAATGAACCAGAACGCCGCGAGTGTTCCTACCACCGGCGGCAGAGGCTTTGCCAACCGCAACGATGCGGGCATCCATCGCCTCGCCAGCGCCACTATCGTCACGATTGCAACAACGAAGATTATTTGCCCAGCCTCGACACCAAGGTTGAAACACAGCAGCGCAAGCGGAATCGCATCGTCCGGCAGACCAACGGTTCGCAGGGCCGACGCAAAACCGAAGCCGTGAAGCAACCCGAACCCGAATGACGCGATCCATGGCCACTGTGTAGTGATGCTGACCTTGCCCTTACGCTGCTTCACGATCTCGGCGGCCAGGAACATGATCGAAAGCGCAATGGCGGCTTCGACAGGCGCAGTGCCCAGGCGAATCCAGCCCATGGTCGTAGCCGCCAGTGTAATCGAATGCGCGAGGGTAAAGATCGTAACGGCGCCGACAACACGTCGTGCCGTGCCACAGATCATGATCAGGCACAGCAGAAACAGCAGATGGTCATAGCCGGTCAGAATATGGTCGACCCCCAGGCGGAAATAGCTTTGCGCCAGCGCCGCCACCGACTGACGAACCGGCACGACAAATTCTGGAGTCGCGCCGGTTGCGCGCAGGGTTTTCGGGGAGCCGGAAAGAGGCTCAAATCTTATTATCGCATCGGTGAGAGTCGCGGCAAGATTGGCGATGCCGATCGACTGGCCGGGAAGCCCTCGCATACAGGTGAGCCGGCGGAACTCGATAACGGCGCCGTTCGATATCGCAATGCGTGGCGGATGAATATCGCGACAGTCGCGCGGCAGAGCAAGATTCAGCGCCAGCCGCATATCTCCCTGTGCTGGCGTTTTCCACATCAGGTCATAGACGTGAAAACCTGTCTCCCGAATTTGCAGATAGGCTGGGCGCACCTCGTGCGCATTGGCAGCTGACGCGCAAGTCATGACGGCGAAGAACAGCCAAAGGAGCCAAATGGCGGATCTATTGCCGGTCATGATCGTTCGGCCAATCGATCGTCACCCGATAACGCGCGCGCAGCCGCGCCGTGAACTTCTGGCGCTGATCCTGGCGTCGCGCATCAACCCAGCCGGACCTCAGCTTGTCACGGACTTCCTGCAAGGAAGGGTCCCGTCCAGCCTCCGTTGCCGTAATCAGCACAGCATGAGCCCCGAACGGCGACATGACCGGCCCAAACCACGCTCTGCCCGAGTGGCGGAATACGCCAGCAGCAAATTCGTTACCAAACTGGCTGGCAATGTCCTGCTGCGACGACAGCGGCATCGTTGACGGCAACAGGGACCCGTCCCCGATACTCGCTGCGTCGGCCCCGCCATTCAATCGGGCGGCGAAAGCCTCAGCGTCGGCTTTCGTCGCCAGGCCGCGAACATCGCCGCTCGCCAGCACCTGGCGGAACGCGACACGCCGCGGCATCCTGTAATCCGCGCGATGAGTTGTGAGCCACGTCTCCAGCTGGGCATCGCTCGGTTCCGAGATATCGTCTTCCTCCGAGAGAAATTCGAGCTTCTGTCGCATACGCCGCCGCACGATCACATCGTCTATGTCGAGCCCCATCGCGACCGCCTCGCGATAGAATATTTCCTCGTCGGCATAGTCCTTGACCAGCGCCTCCAGTTCGCCGCGACTGGGTGGTCGACCCGAAAGCAGCTGGAAATTTTCAGCGATCTTATTGACCTGCCCGGCGGAAACGAGCACGCGGTTTCCTGCAGGGCGCATCGGCGAACCGTCGTACATCGCATCGACCGCAAACAATATGAAGGCGGCGAGCAGAAACTGAACCATAGGTTCGCCAAAGACGACCCTTACAAGTTGCATGAACCCCTTTGGCCGGTGATCTTGCGGTGAACCTTCAGCGCCCATCTGTAGGAACGAACCATATGGGCGATGTGTAGGCGCGTTCCTGAATTGTCTTCGGCAATTTCGGGTTGGGTTCTACGTGTGCACGCACCGCATCCCAAGTCGACCAGCGACATGTCGGATTCTCCAGCACGCGAGCATAATAGAATGCGTCCTGCCTCGGGTCGAATTCGGGGTCCATCCAATGTCCCCGTATCAGCGCATCCCCCTTGTCCGAGGAAAAGGAACAATCCGCGAGGTTGACCGACGCTCCGTTATCCGGACAACGGTCGATAGCGGGATTGACCACGCCGCCATCCGAACATGCGACATCGAATACCCTTTCATGCGTTCCGCCACCGCTGTCGATCCAGCCTTTCACAATCTGGATTCGTTGCAAGGGCGCAGAATGGATATCCCGTTGCGCAATCACCAGAAATTCCGGGGACTTTCCTCGGCTTCGCCGCAATTCCCCACCCATCGGCACAGCCTGGAAATAGGCAGCACGCACACCTGCGTCACTCGTCAAGTCAATGCCCTTAAGATCGTACCCAGCGAACAAACGAACCCGGATACGCGGTCCGGTCGTACCGAATGTCTCCTTCCGACGCAGCGCAGCATAAATCGAACCCCGGGTGTTTTCTTCCGCCCAGACACCCGTCAGCCCTGCGGAACCCCATGTCGATATACGCTGCATCTCGCCACCGGCGGCATAATAGTCGGCCCAGGTCTTATACTGTGACGGCGGTGTCGAGCCGCGTCCCTCCGATGTCCCGTCAAGCGCGCCAACCTTGCCATTATAATTGGCCTCCTCAAACGGACCGGCCGCGTTGTGGCTGTCGCTCGCGGCGACGAACCCCATCTGGTAAGGGTTGACCCCGACCTTGCTTTTGATTTCAAGTCCGCGCTTGAGCGCGTCACGCACATAGCCACCCGCGAATTTCTTTATTTGCTTGGCCCTTCCCACATAAAATGGTGCAACTTCAAACCCCGCAAACTCGTCGTTTGGCGAGAGCAATGGCATGGTTTCCGACTGCCCCTTTACCTGGGATATTTCGACCAGCGGCTCATTACGGATGCGCAATTCCGCGTAACTCCTGTCGATCGGCCTGCCGTCCCACATTGTCCGTTCAAACATGGTACCGTCAGATGCATTGCTGTTGTGGGGAATTGCCAGCGCTTCGGCGCCCATCGCGCGCTGCCGATCGAGCCATCGCCACAAATCCTCAGGGTTGCGGGAATCAAGCGCCGAAAAGGGTATCGGCGGCACTTGTGTTCCTTCAAAAATCACATTTCTGTGCAGGTTGCGCGTTTCCGGCATCGAGGTGAATTCATAGGCGATAAATGTCGTGAACTTGCCGGGCTGATAGTTGCGCTCGGCGCTCCTGATCACCTGCTGCCAAGCCGACCGGGTTGCCGACAGGTCGGAAAGTTCCGGCAACCGACTGCCCGCTTCGACGCTGGCGAGAAATTTGGTGAATGCCGCCCGTATCTGGGCCGGGTCGGTTGATAATAGATCCCTAGCGTATGGAATTTTCGAATAGGACGTTCCCGGCGTATCAATCGCTGGCAGAACGCCCATATATTCGGCGTGATCTGTCACCGCGAGGAAATCGAGCGGCCCGGACCGCATTTTCAGGTCAAAGCCTAGCGCATGCTTGATCGTTCCTCCCTTTGCGTAGGTATAGGCGTCACCGGGGGTAGCGCGCACGTTAAAGATATAAGCATCGAATGAGTTACGTGTGTGCAGGTGCAGATCACCAAAATATACGTTGCGCAACGGATTAGGCGGAGTCTTTGCGATCGGCTCCGTTGGGAACACATGGTCCGGTGCCTTTTCCCCGGTCGTGCGATCGGACGCGGTGCATCCAACGAGCGCGACCGAGACACCGAAAAGCGGAATGACTTTCGCACGCAGCCACGACACGACTGAGCCCGTGCGACGTAAACGATAACGATCGGAACCTGCCATATGATCCTCTCTCGTGCCCGGCATTTCGCGGGTCCATGGGCAGACGCATTCCTACCGAGGGTGACATGCCCCCGATCGGACGAGCGCTGCAAACCGATGCCGCCCCCACAGCAAAAGCGCAACATTTTTCACTATCTCGCCAGTTAATATCTTACAGGCTATATGTGTGTTTGCAAGCCGCATCGAAAAGGGCCCTAGCGTGTCCGCATAATGGTCGAGGATACCGTGATATTCCGCACGGACGGGGATGTCGCGGCTCTCTAAGACCGCTGTCCGCATCGGCACCTGCCGCTTTCAGAAGGCGTGGTCAACAGCTCGACGATCCGTTGCGGCTATCATGGTGGTGGGCTCAAATCCTGCAGCCGACGCGATTCTGAACGATGGGGGATCTGACGCGGTGCCCGGGAAGTGCTCACCGTTAATCGCAGGGTCAGCCATTGAGCGCTATTGAGTTTATCAGGTCCACTGATAAACAAGGCCGCCGAACGGAGAAAAGGGTTTCAGACGATGAACAATGTGCGTCCAATATTCGCGGCAATCATGATGTCCGGCCTGTTCATGGCCGCCCCGGCCTCCGCAGGCGGAGATGCCGCAAAGGGAAAGACAGTGTTTGTCCGGTGCGCGTTGTGTCACGAATTGAAGCCCGGCGTCAACAAGATCGGCCCGTCGCTGGCCGGCCTGTGGGGCCGCAAAGCCGGAACTGCGGATAAGTTCATGTATTCGCCCGCGATGAAGAAATATGCAAAGGTCTGGAACGACCAGACACTCGATGCCTTCCTCGCCGCACCCGCGAAGGTTGTTCCCGGCAACAAGATGCCGTTCGCACCGATGACAAAGGCCGACGAGCGCGCCGACCTCATCGCTTATCTCAAATCGGCAACCAAATAGCGTTTCCGCCCGCGAGCGCCGGGCGGCATTTCGCCCTGTCGTTCACCTCGGGAAATAACGCTCGTCGAGCGACAATTTCGCGGCGGCATATTCAGCCGCAAGCCGGTCTATGACCTCACTCGTGGCGTGCACGCCATCGATCGTGCCAATGCCTTGGCCGCATCCCCAGATGTCGCGCCAGGCCTTGGCCGCGCTGCTGCTTCCCGAACCGAAATTCATCGTACTGACGTCGCCTTCGGGAAGACTGGCCGGATCCATCCCCGCATTCACGATTGACGGCGCTAGATAATTGCCGTGAACGCCGGTGAAGAGGCTGGTGTAGACGATGTCCTCCGCCCTGCTGTCGACGATCATCTGTTTGTAGGCTTCGACTGCATTTGCCTCCTTCGTCGCTATGAACAGGGAACCGATATAGGCAAGGTCGGCGCCCATCGCCTGCGCGGCGAGGATCGCACCGCCGTTTGCAATGGACCCCGAAAGCACCAGCGGGCCATCGAACCACGCGCGGATTTCCTGGACCAGCGCGAAAGGCGAAAGCGTGCTGGCATGCCCACCCGCGCCCGCCGCGACCGCGATAAGGCCGGTGGCCCCCTTCTCGATCGCCTTGTGCGCGAACCTGTCGTTAATGACGTCATGCAGCGTGATGCCGCCCCAACCCCGCACCGCCCGGTTAACATCCTCACGTGCGCCGAGCGACGTGATGACAATCGGCACCTTGTATTTGGCACACAGTTCCATGTCGTGTTCAAGCCGATCATTGGATTTGTGAACGATCTGATTGACCGCGAAAGGCGCGGACGGACGGTCAGGATGATCGCGGTCCCATGCCGCAAGCTCCTCAGTGATGCGGTGGAGCCATTCACCCAGCATCGCGGCGGGACGGGCGTTCAGCGCGGGAAAGGAACCCACAAGCCCGGCCTTGCACTGCTCGATCACCAGATCCGGGCCGGAGATGATGAACATCGGCGAGCAGATCGCCGGCAGGCGCAGGCGATCCTGGAGAATGGATGGCAATGTCATAATCACGCTTTAATCAAATCGCGCGCATTGGGAAAGCCATCGACGCGCTAAAGCCGCTTGAGCCAGAACTGCATGAGATGCGGCGTTTCGTCGGAATGGTCCACATCCTTCCAGTCGAAAGTGCAGGTCAGGCCTTCCGCCGGTTCATATCCGCGCGTGCACCAGAAAGGATGCAGATCGCGGGCCGCCGGGGGCCGCAGAGGGTGCCCGTCCGGACGCACCACCGCGCAAAAGGCCGCGATCCCAGCCCCCGCCCTACGCGCCGCCGCCTCGCGCGCGTCGAAAAAGGCATGGCCGATGCCCTGTCCCCTATAATCGGGAAGCAGTACGGATTCGCCGAAATAGCATATGTGTCCGGCATCCATGCCACGCGCGCGGAAGGGTGCCTGAAATTCCGCCTTCTGGCCCGACAAGGGAGAAGCCGTCGCTGCACCAACCGTCCTGCCTTCCACCTCCGCCACGACCAGCACCGATTCCGCCTCCGCCATGAATTCGGCGAGATAAGCAGCCTCGTAATCCTCGGTGCCGTCATAGAGATAGGGCCATTCGCGAAACACTGCGATGCGCAAAGCAGCCAGATGCGGCAAAGCCGCCCGGCGCTCGCCGGGATCGGTCAGTTCGCGCACGACTGCCTTCATGAAACCTGCGCGATCCAGTCAGCGAGATTATAATGAACGCTCACCCGACGGATCAGCCCGTCATCCACCTCGAAGAATGCGCCAGCAGGCAAGACATAGGTCTGGCCATGCGCCGGTGGCAGTCCCGCTTCACTCCGCTTGTACGTCCCGTGAACGACGAACTCAGCAGCAGCCCTTCTTCCGTCCTCGCTTGCCATGATGACGATATCGGCAAGCCGTTCCGCATAGGCTTCATCCATCCGGTCGATAAAAGCCCGGAACGCTTCCCTCCCCTGCTCGCGACCGCCCTGATTGATGTCATGCACGATATCGTCGCCAACACAGGCAAGCATTGCCTCCGCGTCGCCATCGTTAAAGGCGGCATAGTACCGCCTGACAAGCGCAAGTGTTTCTTCCCGTGCCGACATCTGCTTCAGGCTTTCAGCCGCTCGGCATGCCAGCCAAGGTGCCCTGCCATGAAGGTCGAAATGAAATAATAGCTGTGGTCATATCCGGGCTGCATGCGGATGGTCGCCTTCTGCCCGGTTCGCTCGCATGTTTCCGCAAGGAGATAGGTCTTGAGCTGTTCGTCCAGGAACGTGTCCGCCTCGCCCTGATCGACCAGCAGGTCGGGCAGGCGGGCACCGGCATCTATGAGCGCGCGGGCATCATACTCCGCCCAGCTGCCGCGATTTCCACCCAGATAGCCGCCCAGCGCCTTCTCGCCCCAGGGACAATTGATCGGAGAGACGATCGGCGCGAAAGCCGATGTAGATTTGAAACGGCCCGGATTGCGCAGCGAAACGGTCAGCGCGCCATGGCCGCCCATCGAGTGCCCCATGATGCCCTGCCGCGCCATGTCGACCGGAAAGTTGGCAGCGATCAGCTCGGGCAACTCATCCTCGATATAGTCACGCATATGGAAATGTGTCGACCACGGTTCCTGTGTCGCGTTGACATAAAAGCCCGCGCCTTTGCCGAAGTCGTAATTTTCATCGTCCGGCACATTCTCGCCGCGCGGCGACGTATCCGGCGCGACGAAGATCAGCCCCAGGTCGGCACAGGCTGCACGAAACTCGCCTTTTTCCGTCACGTTGGCGTGCGTGCACGTCAGCCCTGACAGATACCAGACGACCGGCAGTTTCGCGCCCGGCGCATGGTCGGGCACGAAGACGGAGAAGGTCATTTCCGTTCCTGTGGCCGACGCGGCGTGACGGTACACGCCCTGCACGCCGTCATGGCTGCGGTTTTCGGAAACGACCTCCATGATCAGGCGGCAACCCGATGAAGGGCACAAAGCTTGTTTCCGTCGGGATCGCGCAGGTAGGCCAGATAAAGCTTGCCGAACGGCATCTCGCGGACTCCCGGGGGGTCCTCCACCGCAACGCCGCCATTTTCGACGCCCGCCTGATGCCATGCATCGGCCTGTTCCGGCCCTTCTACCGTGAAGCCGATGGTGCAGCCATTACCCGGCGTGGCGGACTCTCCGTTGATAGGCGAAGTGACCATGAACAGGCCGCCATTGTGCATGTATAGCAGGCGGTTCTTGTCGTCGACGATACCCGGTTTGCCGCCGATCGCCGCAAAAACAGCATCGTAGAACTTTTTCGATCGCGGGATGTCGTTGGAGCCGACCATATTATGGCTGTACATCTGCTTGTCTCCTGAAGTGGTGGTTCGTGTGCTTCGCTTTCGCGCCGCGCAACCTCTCAGTCAACTTCAATGCGTCAATAGACAACCACGCTTCGGATCGACTTGCCCGCGTGCATCAGATCGAACGCGGTGTTGATCTCTTCGAGACCCATGACATGGGTAATCATCGGATCGATCTGTATCTTCCCGTTCATGTACATGTCGACGATCTTGGGAACATCGGTTCGGCCCTTGGCTCCGCCGAATGCGGTACCGCGCCAGTTGCGCCCGGTAACGAGCTGGAACGGGCGGGTAGCGATCTCCCTGCCCGCCTCGGCCACTCCGATGATGATGCTGGTGCCCCAGCCCCGATGGCAGGCTTCCAGCGCAGTGCGCATCACTTCGGTATTGCCGGTGGCATCGAACGTATAGTCCGCGCCGCCGTCTGTCATTTCGACAACCTTGGCTACAGTATCCTCGCGGCTCATCCCCTTGGAATTAAGGAAGTCGGTCATACCGAACTTGCGACCCCATTCTTCGCGATCGGGATTGATGTCGACGCCGATGATCTTGTTTGCGCCGGCCAGCTTCGCACCCTGAATGACGTTCAGGCCAATGCCGCCAAGCCCGAAGACAGCCACATTGTCGCCCACCTGCACCTTGGCGGTGTTCACGACCGCACCGACGCCGGTCGTAACGCCGCACCCGATATAGCAGCTCGTCTGGAACGGCGCGTCTTCGCGAATTTTCGCGACCGCAATCTCGGGAAGCACGGTGAAGTTCGAGAAGGTCGAGCAGCCCATATAGTGGAAAATC
Source organism: Sphingobium sp. (assembly GCA_050176605.1). GTDB lineage: Bacteria > Pseudomonadota > Alphaproteobacteria > Sphingomonadales > Sphingomonadaceae > Sphingobium. The sequence continues at coordinate 21,863 of JBFXHW010000003.1, forward strand.
GTTTGGCCCTTGTAGGAGAAGCGGCTGGTCCCGTCGGGCATCAGACCCTTGCCCTGCGTCGCGCGGATCGCGGTGCACAGGTTGGTCTTGCCCGAAAGGCAGCTTTTGCACTGGCGGCATTCGGGCGTGTAGAGCGGAATGACATGATCGCCGGGTTTGACGCTGGTTACGCCGGGTCCCACCTCACGGACGATGCCCGCCCCCTCATGACCGAGAATGCTCGGGAAAATCCCCTCGCTGTCTAACCCGTCCAGCGTATAGGCGTCGGTATGGCAGATGCCCGTCGCCATGATCTCGACAAGAACCTCGCCGGACTTCGGTCCCTCCAGATCGAGTTCCACGATCTCCAGCGGCTTTTTCGCTTCAAATGCAACGGCTGCACGGGTCTTCATCGAATCACTCTCCTTTTCCGCCATTTCCCTCTAGCGCCACCGGCAGGATGCAATAAAGATGGGATTTGGAAAGACACTATAACTTGAGGGCAACAATCATGATAAGCGCCTGGGACGGTATAGACGAGTTTGTCGCGGTTGCCGAGGCGGGTAGCTTTACCGCGGGCGCCGATGCATTCGGAAGCTCCGTAACCCATATGAGCCGATCGATCGCCCGCCTCGAAAGCCGCGTCCAGGCCCAGCTCTTCAGCCGGACCACCCGCTCCGTCCGCCTGACCGACACGGGGCGCCAGTTCCTGGAACAGTGCCGTCGTATCATCATGGACAGGGATGAGGCGATCGGTCTTCTGAGCAACAGCGCAGAGCCGCATGGCGAATTACGCTGCACCTGTTCGACCACGCTTGGCGAACGGTTTCTGATGCCGATCCTGCTGCGCTATTGCGAGCGCTATCCGAACGTCCAGCTCCATGTCGAACTGACCGATCGCTTGATCGACCTGATCGCCGAGGGATATGATCTCGCATTGCGCACTGGCGCCGTTTCCGATGGCCGCCTGATCAGCACCACCGTAGGCGCCCGCAAATTCCATACCTGCGCATCCCCCGCCTATCTCGCAAACGCCGGACGTCCAGCATCTATCGCCGATCTGGCGCAGCATCGTTGCCTCATCGGTTCCTCTTCGACATGGCATTTCCGCACTGGCGGAAAGGAAGAGATAGTGCGTCCCAAACCCGGCTGGCGGTGCAACAGCGGGCTGGCTATCGCCGCGGCGGCAGCAGGTGGGCTGGGCATTTGCCAGCTTCCCGAATTCTATGTCGCGGATATGCTGCGTAACGGCGCGCTTGAACTGGTGCTGCCCGATGCCAGCGCCGATGCAGAGCCGATCGGGGCGGTCTATCCGCGCCGCAGGCATCTGCCCCCGAAGACAAGCCGCCTTATAGCAATGCTGGCCGAGGATTTGCCTCGCGCGCTCGCAGAAGCAAGCGCTGCCGGCTGAGCGCCGGTCAAACGTCCAGATTGGCGACGTTCAAGGCATTATCCTGAATGAATTCGCGGCGCGGTTCGACGACATCGCCCATAAGGCGCGTAAACACATCGTCAGCGAGATCGTCCTGACCGATCTCGACCCGCAGCATTGACCGGTTATTGGGGTCAAGCGTGGTTTCCCACAACTGCTCAGCGTTCATCTCGCCCAACCCCTTGTAGCGCTGAATCGACAGGCCCTTTCGTCCGGCCGCCAATATCGCATCGAGCAACTCACTCGGACGGGTCACTACGCTCGTGCCCTTGACCGGAGCCGCGGGCGGCAAATCATCTCCTGCTTCCACGTCGGCCGGCACAGCCTCCTCTGCGGCCGCAGCCTTGGCGGTGACGAGACGGCCTGCGTCGACAAAGGCGGCAGCCTGTTCCTTCGCCGTGGAATGCAGCTTTCGCGCCTCCGCGCTATCCAGAAACGCCGCGTCGATCACCATATGGTCGGTGACGCCGCGCCAGTTGCGCTGAAAATGGAATCCGCCTTCCTCGCTCATCGCGCCGGACCAGTTTCCTTCGGGGTCGTGGCGGTCGATCCAGTTCACCGTCTCGGCCAGGCGCACGCGCCGGTCATTGTCGGAAAGCTCGACATCGAGCGTGCCGCCCAGCGCAAGCGCCTCTATGATACGCGAGTCGTAACGGCGCGGGACGTAACGCATGACCGTGCGCATGCGCCGGGCATGCTCGATCAGGCTGCGCAGATCCTCGCCCAAGCGGGTACCACCGGCCGTTTCCAGCGCCATCGTGTCGACGCCATTGTCGACCAGATACTGATCAAGCGCGGCATCGTCCTTCAGATACACCTCGCTACGCCCGCGCGTCGCCTTGTAGAGCGGCGGCTGTGCGATATAGAGATGCCCATTCTCTATGATCTGTGGCATCTGGCGATAGAAGAAGGTCAGGAGCAGCGTGCGGATATGCGCGCCATCAACATCGGCGTCGGTCATGATCACGATCTTGTGATAGCGCAGCTTCCCGATATCGAAATCGTCGCGAATGCCGGTCCCCATCGCCTGTATGAGTGTGCCGATTTCCTTGGATGACAGCATGCGATCGAAACGGGCGCGCTCCACGTTCAGAATCTTGCCGCGCAGGGGCAGAATCGCCTGGAAATGCCGGTCGCGGCCCTGTTTGGCCGATCCGCCCGCGCTATCGCCCTCGACCAGGAACAGTTCGGACTTTTTCGGGTCGCGCTCCTGACAGTCTGCCAGCTTTCCGGGCAGCGAGGCGACCGCCATAACACCCTTGCGCGTCATCTCGCGGGCCTTGCGCGCGGCCTCGCGCGCGGCGGCGGCGTCAATCACCTTCTGGATGATCGAGCGGGCATGGCCCGGGTTTTCCTCCAGCCACTCGCTCATCTTGTCTGCCATCAGGCTTTCCAGCGGCTGGCGCACCTCTGAGCTGACCAGCTTGTCCTTGGTCTGGGACGAGAATTTGGGATCGGGCAGCTTCACCGACACGATCGCGGTCAGCCCTTCGCGCATGTCCTCGCCGGTAAGACTCACCTTCTCCTTCTTCAACAGGCCCGACTTGTCCGCATAATTGTTGAGCGTACGCGTGAGCGCCGCGCGGAATGCCGCCAGATGGGTGCCGCCATCGCGCTGGGGAATGTTGTTGGTAAAGCAGAGGACATTCTCGTAATAGCTGTCGTTCCACTCCAGCGCGACGTCGATCCCGATGCTATCACGTTCGCCCGTGACGGCGATGGGCGACGGTATGATCGGCGTCTTGTTGCGATCCAGCCAGCTCACGAACGCCGCGATGCCGCCTTCGTAGAACAGTTCTATCTCTTTCTTATCCTCATGCCGGGCATCGGCCAGGAACAGCCGCACACCACTGTTGAGGAAGGCGAGTTCGCGATAGCGGTGCTCCAGCTTCTCGAAATCGAATTCGGTGATCTTGAAGGTTGCCGGGCTGGGCAGGAACGTCACCTTCGTGCCCTTCTTGCCGGCGGGCGCATCTCCAACGACCTTCAGCGGAGCGACCGCGTCGCCATGGGCAAAGCGCATATAATGCTCCTTGCCGTCACGCCAGATCGTGAGATCGAGGAACTCCGACAGCGCGTTGACGACGGAGACGCCCACACCATGAAGGCCGCCAGAGACCTTGTAGGCATTGTCATCGCTGGTGTTCTCGAACTTTCCGCCTGCGTGAAGCTGGGTCATGATGACCTCGGCGGCGGAAACCCCCTCTTCCTTGTGGATGTCGGTGGGGATGCCGCGGCCATTATCCTCGACCGAGACAGAATTGTCGGGGTTCAGGGTGATGACGATCCGGTCGCAATGCCCGGCCAGCGCCTCATCTATCGCATTGTCCGAAACCTCGAACACCATATGGTGCAGGCCGGACCCGTCATCAGTGTCACCGATATACATGCCGGGACGCTTGCGAACGGCATCAAGCCCTTTCAGGACCTTGATGCTGTCGGCGCCATATTCGTTGAGATTCGGGGTGTTTTCCTTGGGTTCGTCACTCATGACGAGTGTATAGGGAGGTGGCGCGCAAAGGGGAAGAAAAAGATCGCACCGGGCGGCAGGTCATGTCCCAGGAAACAGGTCGACCAAAAAAACGGCCGCACTCGATCGGGGACGATGCCTTCACCGCTCCGAGAGATAATAGCGATCGGTCGCGTTCAGAGCGTCGTCGAGGCTGTAGACGATCGGCTGGCCGGTCGGAATCTCCAGTCCCGTGATCTCGTCGTCGGGAATGTTGGACAGGTGCTTCACCAGTGCACGCAGCGAATTGCCATGGGCGGAGATCACCACCCGCTTGCCGGCCTTCAGCTCCGGCACGATGCGCGCTTCCCAATAGGGCAACACGCGCGCGATCGTGTCCTTCAGGCTCTCGGTCGCGGGAATAGCAATGCCTGCATAACGACGGTCCTTGCTGAGGTCGAACTCGCTGCCCGGTTCCAGCGGCGGCGGCGGCACGTCAAAGCTGCGGCGCCAGACATGCACCTGTTCGTCGCCATGCTTCGCCGCGGTTTCCGCCTTGTTGAGGCCGGTCAGCCCACCATAGTGACGCTCGTTCAGATGCCAGTCCTTTTCGACCGGCAGCCACAGCCGCCCCATTTCCTCCAGCACCAGATTGAGCGTCTTGATCGCGCGGGTCTGGACGCTGGTGAAGCAACAGTCGAAATCCAGTCCCTTTTCCTTCAACAGGCGCCCAGCCGCGCGCGCCTCCTCCGCGCCTTTGTCGGTCACGTCGACATCCCACCAGCCTGTGAAGCGGTTTTCCAGGTTCCAGGCGGACTGGCCGTGGCGGATGAGAACAAGCGTCGGCATGCGGGTTCCTCTGTCGGTGTTTCGGGCTCGGCACGCGTCATAGCCGCATTTGCGCGCGATGCAACTTGTGCGCGGCCGTCGCGTTGCCGATAAGGGAGGCCAATCCGGGAATCATATGAGGAGGATCGCCCATGTCTGTCGAACGACACGTCATCATCCATGAAGGACCGGGTGGGCCGTTCGAATCCATGGCGGTCTATGATCCCTCGGCCAGTACGCAGCCCGGCCTGCTGCTCTTTCCCAATTTTTTCGGTGCGAAAGAGTGGGATTTCGCCAAGGCTGAGGAAATCGCGGCGCTCGGTTTCAAGGTTCTGGTGGTCGATTATTACGGCCAGGGCAAACGCGGCACCGACATGGCGTCGTCATCGAAGCTGATGGAGGAATTTGTGGGCGATCGCGCGGCGATGCGTGACCGCCTGCTAGATGCGCTGACCGAACTGAAGAAACTGCCGGGCGTTGATGCCGCGAAATGCGTCTCGATCGGCTTCTGCCTCGGCGGAAAATGCGTGCTCGACCTTGCGCGCGGCGGCGGCGACATCGTCGGCGGGGTGAGCTTTCACGGCGTCTATGACCCGCCCCCCTTCCCCAATGCGGACATTAAGGCGAAGCTTCTCGTCTGCCATGGCTGGAACGATCCGCTATGCCCGCCGGAAGCCACCGTCGCGCTGGCCAACGAGCTTACCGCGAACGGTGTCGACTGGCAGCTTATCGCCTATGGCCATACCGGTCATGCCTTCACCGCCAACGATATACCGATGGACGACGGCAAGACCTTCGGCTTTCAGCCCGCCACCAACCGCCGAAGCTGGCAGGCCATGAAGGATTTCTTCTCTGAAATCCTGTGACCGGGAATCAGGATTTACGTTCGGAAGCGGACTGTCCGGACACGACAACATTGCGGACGTTCAGATGTTCGGACCTTTGGATTTGGTTATTCCTGACCACCCCGGACTTTCATCGCACGCATTAGTTTTCGTTTGGCATTGAAGCCGTTCTTCCATCATTTGCCTAACACGGATTTTGTCGGCGCAATCAGAGTGCTTTGAAGGACGAAAAATTATGAGAACTTGTATTGGCAGCATTGAAGTCTGAGAAAGATATTGATCAAGCGTTTCCCAACGGACGTTCGTTCCGTTCCATCGAGGTAACCCGCTTTTTGATAGGGATACAATATTAGTCGCTTGGTAGGTCCAGGCCGACCACGGATCGCCTCTCCACTGTTTGTTGGGTCCTGGGCAGGCAGCTGGTGCTGCATGGCTTAACAACGGGGTCAAGGCAGCTATGCAGCTCATGATAGCGGCAAGACTAAAGAGTTTCACTGAAAGAGATTTCAATAGATCGAACGCTATGTCAACGTCCGCTCCCCACAACATTTCTGCCGTCCGACCGGCAGCATCAGGTCTCCAGAACCGGTCATTGTTCAGGCCGGCATTTTTACACGCGCATTGAGGTGCTAGCTCGGAGAGAAAACGCGCCTGAGCCATTCGTCGACCACGGGCGTCGCGGGATAATCCGGATCACCGAGCGAACGGTTGATTTCCATATGACCGCGAAGGCCGGTTCCCGAAAATTCCCGGCGCTCCACTGCGGTTCCGCCTCTTGTCAGCGCGGCGGCCAGCTCCTTCGACTGCCGGATACCGTCGTCGCGCTGGACATGGATGATGAGGAAGACCGGAGCGTTAGGCGCAGCAGCGTGGGACACTGGCGAGAGATCGCGCTGCCGATCCGGATCGGTTCCGAACGCCTGTTGATAGGTCCCCTGCATGACCCGTGGGCCGTCCTTCATCTGCGCGGGAACGTCGTAACAGGCTCCGTCGATCGGAAGCACGCCGGAAAGATCGGAGAGGCGTAGTCCGGCCTTGTCGAGATAGCGCCCATCCGTGCCGACCAGCGCGACCAGATGCGCGCCCGCGCTGTGTCCAGCGAGCGCGATGCGATCCGCGTCGAAGCCGAGGCGGTGCGCATCCTTTCTCAGCCAGGCGACCGCGTCCGCGACATCCTGCGCCTGCTGCTCGACACTCGCGCCAGGAACCAGACGATAGTTGATCGAGGCGACGGCATAGCCCTGTTCCTGCCAATGCCGCACCTTCGCCATGCCGGTCGCATTGCGCTTGTCGCCACGCTTCCACCCGCCACCGTGCACGAAGATCACCAGCGGCGCACCGGCCTTACCGGACACCCAGAAATCAAGCCTCTGCAACGGGTCGGAACCATAGGCATATTCGACAACACCGGGCACGAGCGGTTCCGCCAGCCGGCTTTCCATTCGATCGCGCAGCTTTTCCCGCAATGTCTCGGCGCCGGCCGCCGGGAGCGCCATCAGCGGCACCGCCGCCATGAGGAGGATGAAAATTGCTCGCTTTCCGTGCATAGTCAGCCTTTCCGTAACATCGGATCGGTTGGTACGGCGCCACGCCTGAACCCTGCCTTGCCAATTGCGGTAAACGGCAGGGAGCATGATCGCACCCCCCTCGGGTTGACAGTTCGCCCGCCGGGCGGCTAACGCGCCGTCGGAACGGGAGGGCGAGGATTCGCCTCTTGCGCGTTCCGTCCCATCGCCGAGTCCTGTCGAAGGGCGATGAGGGCCCGCTCCGGCAGGGCGGAGGCGTATATCCATGGGAAATGTTACCGTAATCGGCGCTCAATGGGGCGATGAGGGCAAGGGCAAGATCGTCGACTGGCTGGCCGAGCGGGCGAGCTGCGTCGTGCGCTTTCAGGGCGGACACAATGCCGGACATACGCTCGTCATCGGCGACAAGACCTACAAGCTTGCGTTGCTGCCTTCGGGCGTCGTTCGCGGCACGCTCAGCGTCATCGGCAACGGCGTGGTGTTTGACCCCTGGCATTTCCGCGACGAGGTAACGAAGATCACGGCGCAGGGCGTGAACATTACGCCGGATATGCTGCATGTCGCGGAGACGGCGCCGCTCATTTTGCCGATCCATCGCGATCTCGACGGCCTGCGCGAGGATGCAAGCGGAGCCGGCAAGATCGGCACCACCCGGCGCGGTATCGGCCCTGCCTACGAGGACAAGGTGGGGCGTCGCGCCATCCGCATCTGCGACCTGGCCCATCTCGATGACCTCGAACCGCAGATCGAGCGGCTTTGCGCCCATCATGACGCGCTGCGCGCCGGTTTCGGCCAGCCGCCGGTGGACCGGGCGACGCTGATGGCGGAGCTGCGCGACATCGCGCCATTCGTCCTGCCATTCGCGAAACCTGTCTGGGTGACGCTGAACGAGGCGCGCAAACGCGGCGACCGCATATTGTTCGAGGGCGCGCAGGGCGTGCTGCTCGATGTCGATCACGGCACCTATCCCTTCGTCACCTCGTCGAACACGGTCGCGGGCACGGCCAGTTCGGGTACCGGCCTTGGTCCCCGTGGTGTGGGTTTCGTGCTGGGTATTGTGAAGGCCTACACAACGCGCGTCGGCTCCGGCCCTTTTCCGACCGAGCAGGATAATGAGATCGGCCAGACGCTCGGCACGCGCGGCCATGAATTCGGCACCAATACGGGTCGACAGCGGCGCTGCGGCTGGTTCGACGCGGTGCTGGTGCGTCAGTCGGCCGCTGTCTCTGGCATCACCGGCATCGCGCTCACCAAGCTCGATATCCTCGATGGCTTCGACGAGATCAGGATTTGCACTGGCTATATGCTCGATGGCAAGCGCTACGACTATCTGCCGCCCCATCCGCAGGACCAGATGCGGGTCGAACCGGTCTATGAGACCATGCAGGGCTGGAGTGAGACCACTGCCGGCGCGCGCAGCTGGGCCGACCTTCCGGCGCAGGCAATCAAATATATCCGCCGCGTGGAGGAACTCATCGAGTGCCCGGTGACGCTGGTTTCGACCTCTCCGCAGCGCGATGACACGATCCTCGTCACCGATCCCTTCACGGATTGAGCGGATAGTCCATCACAACGGAAAAGGCCCAGCGCCTTGCGGCGACCGGGCCCTCCTCCCCTCCTGTTATTCCTTGAAGCAGCGGCCGTGTTGTTTTGTAGCCGCCTTGAGCCCAGCCCTCAGCCGTCGTAATCGCCGCCGATATTCTGGTTGCGCGGGGGTGCCGCCGCCGTAAGGCGCAGCGCCTCTGCCGACTGGGCTATATTGCCGATCTCGTCGGGCATGTCGTCGTCGTCGATACGGACCTTCTGAAGATCGCCGACGAGCGCATCGTGCAGATCATCCGGGCTGACCGTCTCTTCGGCAATCTCACGCAACGCGACCACAGGATTCTTGTCGCGATCGCGGTCGATCGTGAGTTCCGCGCCGCCGGAAATCTCGCGCGCGCGTTGCGCAGCAAGCAGAACGAGGTCAAAACGGTTGGTAACTTTGTCGATGCAATCTTCGACGGTAACGCGGGCCATCGGGCCTCCTGAACGAAAATAAGCGGGAAGCGCGCGCCCTACCAAATAATAGGCCGAAGAGTCAATGTTTCCTCGTGCACTCATGCCGACCCGGCAGGAACCCATCGTCCGCCCGGGAATTCATCCGGAGATGGAAAGCTGTAGCATTCGAAAACTTGCCCGTGCATCATGCGGCATGGATCAACGCGGTGCCCGAGATGGAAACAACCAGCAGGACTGGATCGACTGCACGGTCGAGGGAAACAAGCTGCATGTGCGGGGAAACGGCCCAGACCTCAGGGACATGCTGGTCGACCTGATCGACAGCGCAGAGGAAAGCCTCAGGCTCTATTATTATATCTTCGCTGATGATCAGAGCGGGCGGTTGGTCCTTGCTCGTCTTGTGCGCGCGGCCAGGCGAGGTGTCGAAGTCACGCTGATGGTCGACGCTTTCGGATCGCTGGAGACATCGGACGGTTTTTTTGATCCGCTCAGGAAAGCGGGCGGGGAGATCGGCTGGTTCGGCTCAGGCTGGTCCACCCGTTATCTCATCCGCAATCATCAGAAAATGGCGATCGCCGACAAGACACGCGCCCTCATCGGCGGATTTAATGTGTCCGATACCTATTTCGGCATGCCAGAGAACGATTGCTGGCACGACATGGGACTGCGGATCGAGGGACCGGAGGTCGAAACGCTGGTCCGTTGGTATGATCTGCTCTGGCTGTGGGTGACGGCGAGGCGGCAGAGCTTCCGCCGGCTGAGGGCGCTGGTCAGGACGTGGCATGACAGCCGGGGAAAATTCCGCTGGCTGATCGGCGGACCGACCTCCCGGTTGAGCGCGTGGGCACGTACTGTTCGGCTCGATATGGAAAAGGCAGACAGCCTCGACATGGTAGCGGCCTATTTCTCGCCCGGCAGTTCAATGCTGGCGAGGATCCGTCGCGTTGCCCGGCGCGGAGCAGCGCGGCTGATCCTCGCGTCGCGTTCCGACAACACCGCAACCGTTGCGGCGGCGCGTCTGCTTTATGGTCCGTTGTTACGTGCGGGGACGGATATCTATGAATATTGCCCCTGCAAGCTACATATGAAACTGCTTGTGATCGACAATGCGGTCTTCATCGGTTCCGCCAATTTTGATATGCGCAGCCTCTATCTCAATGTGGAGTTGATGCTGCGCATCGAGGATGCAGGCTTCGCAGAAAAGATCCGCGCCTTTATCGACGCGCGAGTGGCGGATAGCGAGCATATCACCCGCGAACGGCACCGCGAACGGCGAACGCCATTTCGGCTGCTAAAAGGCTGGATCAGCTATCTGCTGGTCGGCGTGATCGATTACAAGGTGACTCGCCGGCTCAATTTCCCGAACTGAGGGGCGTCGGGATCTGCTTGCATGCGACCGCCAGGACGCATGGCGGGATGTTGCGCCACTCACGGGCACGCGAGATATGCGGAAAATGAGGGCGCAGAAAAGGGATGAACGCGTCGGAATATTGATAGACCCGAAAGCTGCCTCCGTCGTGGAGCGCACGGCTGGTCGCGCGGGCGATCGCATCCCCCACACCTTCCGGCAAGGTCGAGAAAGGCAGGCCCGAAAGAATATGGTCGGCACGCGCGCCCGGCCCTATCCGTGCGGCAAGAATATCCTCGATGTCGGCGGCCGATCCATGCACGGCCTCCAGGCGTGGATCGCCGATGCGTTGCCCAAGGTGATCGACGAAGCTTCTGTTCGTATCGATCGCGATCAACCGGGCGTCAGTACGTAAATTCGCCAGTATCGGGCGAGTGAAAGTGCCCAGCCCCGGCCCATATTCGACGAAAACAGCGGTCGACGGCCAGTCGATACCCGCAAGCAGGCGGCGAATCACGAAAGGCGAGGTAGGGATGACCGAGCCAACCATTCTGGGCGCGCGCAGAAACTCGGCGAAGAATTTCCGCTTGTCGGAAAAGCTGTGCATCTTTCGGAGGGGATCCTCGTGCCATGTTCAGCACACGCTGATGCACCGTCAATGGGAGGTACGTAAAGCCTTCCCGGCAGCCGCAGGACAAAAAAAGGGCCAGCCGAGGCTGACCCATGAAGTTTTAGGAGAGGATGCCTGAAAGGCACCTCCTGAATGCCGCGAACCGCGCTGTTGTGCAAATGCGAAATGTTTCTTCTCGATTGCAAAATTTGCACATTGATCTTACGATGATTTTATCGAGATCGGAAGAG
>JBFXHW010000004.1:0-32572 GCA_050176605.1 Sphingobium sp.
TTGGCACAGATCAGGATGGCGTCGGTCCCGGCGCTTTCGTGCCGTTTCGCCGAAGCGATGAGTGACGCGGCCGCACAATCCCAGTCCTCCGCCGTCACACAACGCGCGACCTCGGCGAAATCGAGACTCTCGATCAGAAGCGGTGCGCTGTGCAGTCCACCTTTACGCCGCGCCACCTGATTGTTGATGATCTCATAATATCGCACGGTCGAACGCCAGCTGAGGCCACCGATCATTCCAATTTTCTTCATCGCATGGTCCCAAGAATAACGCCCGGACGATCCCCGTAATCGTCCTGCCGGTCATATGCGGTGATAAGGATCACTGCCTCGCTGGCAAGCCCGCGGCGACGAATTGCGGTACGATACGGAAAACGGAATACCGGAACGTTCAGGCGCCCTGCGGCGCCGTTCCACCCAACTGACCCTTGCCGCGACGGCCGGACCGGGGAATAGAGGTACCCACTACCGGCACCGGGCTCGGCTTGATCTTCGTGCCGTCGTCGCGTGTGATCTCACCCTTTTCGAGGAGCGTTGCGATCTCTTCGCCAGACAGCGTCTCATATTCGAGCAACGCGTTGGCGAGCAGATGGAGTTCGCTCTCGAAATCGGTCAGTACCGCCTTCGCACGATCATAACCCGTCTCGACGATAGAGCGGATTTCCTTGTCGATCTTCTGCGCGGTCTCATCAGACATATGCACGCGCTGGCTCTGCGAATAGCCGAGGAAGGTTTCACCCTGCGGCTCTTCATATTGCAGCGGCCCCATTGCGTCGGACATGCCCCATTGCGTCACCATGTCGCGCGCGAGCCTGGTCGCATACTGGATGTCGCCGCTCGCCCCAGAAGACACCTTTTCGTATCCGAAGATTATCTCCTCCGCGACACGCCCACCCATGGAAACGGCCAGATTCGCGTACATCTTGTCGCGATGATAGCTGTAATTGTCGCGCTCAGGCAGCCGCATGACCATGCCCAGCGCGCGGCCACGCGGAATGATCGTTGCCTTGTGGATAGGGTCTGAAGCCGGTTCGTGCACCGCGACGATCGCATGCCCCGCCTCATGATAGGCAGTCATCTTCTTCTCGTCCTCGGTCATGACCATGGACTTGCGTTCGGAGCCCATCATCACCTTGTCCTTGGCGGCCTCGAACTCGCTCATCGCGACCAGGCGCTTGCCGCGCCGCGCGGCCATCAACGCCGCCTCGTTGACGAGGTTGGCGAGGTCCGCGCCGGAAAAGCCCGGCGTGCCGCGCGCAATGGTGCGCGCGTCGACGTCCGGCGCCAGCGGCACCTTTTTCATATGGACTTCCAGTATCTTGACGCGGCCTTCGATATCCGGGCGCGGCACAACGACCTGACGGTCGAAACGACCGGGCCGCAGCAGCGCGGGATCGAGCACGTCCGGACGGTTGGTCGCGGCGATAATGATGATGCCCTCGTTAGCCTCAAATCCGTCCATCTCGACCAGAAGCTGGTTCAACGTCTGCTCGCGCTCGTCATTGCCGTTACCCAGACCCGCGCCACGATGGCGGCCAACTGCGTCGATCTCGTCGATGAAGACGATGCAGGGCGCGTTCTTTTTCGCCTGTTCGAACATGTCCCGCACGCGGCTGGCGCCAACGCCGACGAACATTTCGACGAAATCGGAGCCCGATATCGTGAAGAAGGGTACCCCCGCCTCGCCCGCGATCGCGCGAGCAAGCAAGGTCTTCCCGGTGCCGGGCGAGCCGACCAGCAGCGCACCCTTCGGGATCTTGCCGCCCAGACGGGCAAATTTCTGCGGATCCTTCAGGAACTCGACAATTTCCTGCAATTCCTCGCGTGCCTCATCAATGCCCGCGACATCGTCGAACGTCACGCGGCCCTGTTTTTCGGTCAGCAGCTTGGCCTTGGACTTGCCGAAGCCCATCGCGCCGCTCGCACCGCCGCCCTTCTGCATCTGCCGCAATACGAAAAAGGCGACGCCGAGGATCAGCAGGAACGGCAGGGATTGATAGAGGAGAATCATCCAGAAGCTGGGCTGGTCCTCCGTCTTGCCACTGTAACGGACATTATAGTCGTCGAGCAGACCCGTAAGCCCCGGATCGTTGACAGGCGTGGTCGAGAATTTCTGATTATTGTCGAGCGTACCTACTATGCGGTCGGGACCGATCAGTACTTCCTTCACCTGGCCCTGCTGGACCTTGGAGCGAAAGTCCGAATAGGCGATGCCGGTGCCGGTTGTCGTGGCCCCGCGCCCTTCTATCAGCGAGACGATGAGCAGGAGCGCTACAACCACGCCCGCCCATATCATCGCGCTCTTTATCCAGGGGTTGCCCTGAGGTTCCTTCTCGTCGTTCATCGCCGCCTTTTCCTGACACCCTTTAGATAAGCCTCACGCGCCAAAGTACAATGGTTCATCGCGTCAAGCGGGGTGGAGCGGCACAAACTGTCCACTCATCGCCGCCGGAGATCAACCATTTCCCGACACTGACCTTGTTAGCAGACAAAAGTTGAATGATTGCTTGCTCGATACTCTCTCCGCGCGGAGGCGCCTCATCGGGTCCCGCCATAGCCAGCATCCGCAGCAACAGACGACGCAGGATTTCGCGAGGGAAGTCATGACGGTCGAGGACGATCCTGCCGTCGTCCGCCCTTCTGACATGCCTTTCGGTCAATCCCGAAACAACCCAGGCGAGTGCTTCCTCCGCATCAGCGCAGGCAGCGGCGCTTTGCGTCGCCGCAATGGGGTCGAGCCAGTCGACCCCTGCCAACTTTACCCGCAGCGCCGCACGATCGAAGCGCAGATCGGCATTGCTCGGATCGTGGACATGAGGAAGCGACTGCTCGTCGGCGAGCGTAGCGAGTTCCTCTCTCCGCCAGCGCAGGAGCGGCCGCAGAATATGGCCGTTTCGAGCACGGATCCCCGCCAAGCCGCCGACACCGGAAGCACGATTGAGACGCATCAATACCGTTTCGAGCTGATCGTCAGCGTGATGCGCCGTCAGCAGCCAGCCGATGGCCTCGCGTTCCCGCCAATCTTCCAGCAGCGTGTAGCGCGCAGTGCGCGCCGCTGACTGGACGCTCCCCGAAATCGGCGCCGGCGGTGTCAGGATGCTGTGGGCGATATCCTGCCCCGCGCACCAGCGAGCCACCATCTCCGCTTCGCCGCGCGCTTCGGCGCGCAAGCCGTGATCAACGGTTGCCGCAAGCACCCGGCCGGGAAAACAGTTCGCTGCCAGCCAGAGCAGCGCCATGCTATCCGGTCCCCCTGAAACGGCCACGCCGAAGCGGACGGCTCCGTTGACTTCAGCGCCGATCAGCGCGGCAATATCTTCCCGGAAACGCGAAAGCGGCTCAGGCGCCGCATCTGGCACGCACGCGCCCCTTCTCCGCCATCGTCTTCAGGTCATCCGTCAGGCTGTAATTGGCCTCCAGCTCCTTATAGACCTTGCACGCATCGGCAGGTTTCTTGAGCTGGATCAGGGCTTCGCCAAGATAGGCGAGGCTCTGTGCCGCCCGGTCACCATTGGGGCGCTTCTGGTAGTTTTCATAAAAGGCGACAGAGGCCAGCGCGGGCTTGCCATCGTCCAGATAGGCGCGGCCCAGCAAATTCTGGGTGCGACTGCCGACTGCAGTATCGCCGTATTTCTCGACCGCCGCCTTCAGCTGCACCTGCGCCTCGGGATAGAATTTGGCATCCCAGAGACGGAAGCCATACACATAGGCGTCATTGGCCGCGTCGCCGGTGTCGGGACGTTCTATCGCCGCAACAGCCGCCTTACGCGCTTCGCTTGCGCCGGTCGGTGCGGCCTTGGGAGGAGTCGTCGTCGCCACGCCAACTGGTCCTGCGGTCGATGAAGGCTGCGGCGGTGTTGCTTCCGTCTGCAGCTTCGTCAGCTTGTCCTCGATCTGGCGCAGCCGATAGCTGTTCTGCTCTACCTGCCCGGTAAGCGTCGCGAGCTGCGTCTCCAGCGCGGTAACGCGGGCGATAAGATCAGTTACGGGAGTCGATGTCGGCAGGGGCGCGACACTGGGCGCCGCAGCAGTGATATCGGGCTGGACCGGCGCACCACCAGGGAAAACCTTGCGCTGAACCGCCCGCAGCTCCTTTTCAATACGATCGACGCGCTCCTCGACCGGTACAGGGTCCTTTGCGACTGCGCTAGCGGTCCAGCAGGCGCTTCCGGCCAACAGCCCGAGAGCAAGAGAGTGTCTGAAAATTTGGCGCATAAATATCCCCGGATTCATCCTGGCGAGACCATAGAAGCTGAAACGCAAAAATAAAGGGGACTGCCGCGATCAGGCCGGCCCCTCTCCGGCTGCGTCATTTCCCTCTGATGGCTTGGCGGTGGTTGGGTTTTCCGCAGCGGGCACCACTGCATTGTGCGCAGGCGGAGCCGCATTGCGAGGCTGCGTTCCGCCAGCCGTCGCCTGAAATGCGGCGGCAGCGGTACTGGCCGGAAGCCGCGGCGCAGCTTCGGTCTGGGGGGACGACGAAACCCGCGCAGGCGCGGTCGCACTGGCAGGGACGGACGAGGCGGGTGGAGCAGCCGATTGCGTTGCCGGCGCCTGTGCCTGCTCGCCGGGAGTGGGACGCGCAAGCAAGGCTGCCGCACTTATCGGCAGATCCGCCACAGTTCGCTGCGGCGGACCGAGCGGGGCAACCGGCCTGCCTCCGACCGTAACCGAAAGCGCATCAGGTCTGCCAGTCAATATCATTGGATTGTCGGCATCCGCCGGCACGGTAAAGCTTTCGCCCTTCTGCATCTCACGCTCGAACAGACGCTCGCCCGCCTGATCATAAATCTTGAGCCAGACCGTATCGGTCGCGGTCAACACAACCGGGCCTGTGACCGGTGCAGGCGAAACTGTCGGCTGCACGGCGGGCGCCCCTGATTGACCCCCTGCCCGGTTCGACAGTTCCGAAATCTCCTGGTCCGTTGAAGCGGCAAAGAACTGGGTGCGCCATACACCATAACCAACAGCCAGAACGAGCGCGATGGCCGCCGCGATCCAGGCGAGACTGCGCGGCGGAATACGCGCAGGGTCGAGCGGCTCGAATGCCTCATAATGCTGAACAGCATCTAGAGCGCCCAGTTCCTCGCGAACATCGTGCGCAATCTTCGCCTCATCTACGCCGACCGCTCTCGCATAGGCGCGCGCAAAGCCAACGGCATAGGGCGTTCCCGGAAGCGACCGGAAGTCGCTGCGCTCGATCGCCTCCAGCTGACGGGTTCCGACACGGGTGACATCCGCGACATCGCCGATCGACATGCCCTTTTCTTCCCGTGCGCTGCGCAGCACGGCGCCCGGACGATCAGGCCGCCCTTCCGCCATATTTTCGGCGTCGGAAATGATATCGTCCATTAAATCCCGCTCCCGTACCGGAGCCGCACATGCGACCAGACTAGACAGTTTTTGCACCGTGTCACCGCACGCGAAGTACCGAAAGTCTTCTCCGCCGGTTTTCCACGTCGGATTCGATGCTGTCAACGACGCCTTGCCGACGCCATCCGTCATCCCGTCTTGTTATCCTTATAAATTTACGGCGCTTTACCTGTCAAACGCACAAGGACATCAATTAAGATCGATGTTTTTTTCGGAGGCATGGGCCAGCAAAGCTTTGCGCGGGTTGCTGGCCGGGTCGGCAAGCAACTGCTGCATCAGTTCCGCCAGCGGCGCCATATCGAGCGACCGGATCATCGCCTTGACCGGGCCGACCGACGCCGGAGTTATCGACAGCCTCCTGATGCCGAGACCGATAAGCGCCATGGCCTCCAGCGTGCGTCCACCCATCTCTCCGCAAACGCCTACCGGTACCGAAGCCCCCTCGCAGGCACGCACGATCCGGTTGAGGAATCGCAATATGGCGATGCTCAACCAGTCATATCGCTCGGCGAGCTTGGGGTGGGCGCGATCGGCCGCGAACAGGAACTGCGTCAGGTCATTGGTGCCGATGGAAAGGAAATCCAGTTTAGGCAACAGAAGATCCAGCATTTCCGCGAGCGCGGGAACCTCCAGCATGGCGCCATAACGGATTGTGGTCGGAAGGAGCTTGCGCCGATTGATCATCCAGGCGCGCTGTTCTTCGAACAAGGTGTGCGCCGCATCAAATTCCCACGGCTCCGAAATCATCGGGAACATCACATTAAGAGTGCGTCCCGCCGCAGCCTCAAGCAAGGCTCGCGCCTGCGCCTTCATCAGCCCGTCCCGCTCCAGACTGAGCCGCATGGCTCGCCAGCCCATCGCCGGATTTTCTTCCTCTATGTCCTCGTCGCTGCGCAGATAGGGGAGAGCCTTGTCGCCGCCGATATCGACGGTCCTGAAAATGACCGGCCGCTCGCCCGCCGCATCGAGTACATCCTTGTAAAGCCGCTGTTGACGCTCGCGCTGCGGCATGGTCGCGGAAACGAGAAACTGAAACTCCGTGCGGAACAGGCCAATTCCGTCTGCCCCCGTGACATCGAGCGCGGCGACATCGTCGCGCAGGCCCGCATTCACCATCAGCTCGATCCGCGTGCCGTCCTTCGTCTGCGCCGGCAGGTCGCGCATGGTCGCGAATTCCGCCCGGCGCTTCTGCGTCAGCTCGAGCTTGCTGTCGAACGCCTCCTCCATATCCGGCGACGGGCGGATGAAAAGCCGGTTCTCCGTCACGTCCATCAGGATAAGGTCGTTCTCGTTGATCAGATGTCGCACATCGCGAACACGTCCCAAGACCGGAACGCCCATTGCCCGGGCAACGATGGTTACGTGCGCGGTAAGCGAGCCTTCCTCCAGTATCACACCCTTGAGCCGCCGCCTGTCATATTCCAGCAACTCCGCCGGCCCCAGGTTACGCGCAATAAGAATGGTGTCCTGTCGCAAGCCGAGCTGTGCCGCGGTCCCCAACTTGCCCGACACGATGCGGAGCAGGCGGTTCGCCAGATCCTCCAGATCGTGCATGCGATCCTGCAACAGCGGATCGTCTATCTGACGCATGCGCATCCGGGTGCGCTGCTGCACGCGTTCTATCGCCGCCTCGGCGGTCAGACCACTGTCGATCGCCTCATTGATACGGCGCGACCAGCCTTCGTCATAGGCGAACATCTTGTAGGTTTCGATGACCTCCTGATGCTCGCCATCGACACCAAATTCGGACGTCCCGGCAAGCCCGTCGATCTGCTCGCGCATCTTTGTAAAAGCCGAGTAGACGCGCGCGCGCTCGGCCTCGATATCCTCGGCTACCGTATGTTCGATGGTGACGCGCGGCTGATGGAATACGGCATGCCCGCGCGCCATGCCCATCACGAGCTGAAGGCCGGAAACGATCTGTGTCCCGGTTCCGGCAATGGGCCCGTCGCCCGGTCCCTCGTCGACGAGATCGGCATTCGCGATCAGTTCCGAAAGGACCATCGCCACGGTCTGCAACGCCTCGATTTCGACTTCCTCGTAACGCCGGGGGTCGACATGTTGCACGCAGAGGACTCCGGCCGCATGGCCGCGTCGGACGATCGGCACGCCCGCGAAACTGTGGAACAGCTCTTCGCCGGTTTCCGGGCGATAGGCGAAATCGGGATGCGCGGCCGCCTCGTCAAGGTTCAGTGTCTCGACATTGGTCGCGATCGAGCCGACAAGGCCCTCGCCCGGCGCCATCCGCGTCACATGAACCGCCTCCTGCTTGAGGCCGCGGGTTGCAAACAGTTCCAGCATACCCTCGCGGAGCAAATATATCGAACAGACCTCGCTGTTCAGCGATTCGCCGATGATCTCCACGACCTTGTTGAGCTTCGCCTGCGCGTTGATGCGCGACGCCATCACCTCATGAAGGCGGATGAGTATCTGGCGCGCAGCGGCGGCGGGAGAGTCAGGCATGTAACTTCGCTATCAGAAAGGCCATGCTTATGCCAATCAGCTTTGACCTAAATGAATTGACAAAGGGCGCTCAGACGCGCGCCAGCGCCGCCTCGGCCTGCGTCATCAATGCGCTCATAATTTCCGCCACGGGTTCTTCCTTCGTCACCATGCCGACTGATTGTCCCGCCATCAGCGAGCCATTCTCGATATCGCCGTCGATTACCGCGCGGCGCAGAGCTCCCGCCCAATAATGCTCAATCTCGAGCTGGGCAGCGGCCATGTCGACCTTGCCCTCGTCGAGCAACTGCGCAACCTCGCGCTGCTTGGCGGTAAAGGCTTCCGTGCCCGCATTCTTGAGCGCGCGCACGGGGATGACCGGCAGGCGCGGGTCAATCTGAACGCTCGTGATGGCATCGCGCGCATTGGCGCGCATGAATGCCTTCTTGAAGCCCGGATGGGCTATGCTCTCGGTCGCGCAAACGAAGCGTGTGCCAAGCTGCACGCCCGCGGCACCCATCTCGAGGTACGACGCGATGGCCTCGCCCCGGCCGATGCCGCCCGCGACGAATATAGGCAGTTCACCTGCAAGCTCGGGAAGAATTTCCTGTGCCAGCACCGAGGTCGCGACGGGGCCGATATGACCGCCCGCTTCCATGCCTTCGATGATCAGCGCATCCACTCCGGACCGGAGCAGCTTCTTGGCGAGCGCGAGCGCCGGCGCGAAGCAGATGACCTTCGCGTTCATCTCCTTGATCGCCTCTATGCTGCCCTTCGGCGGCAACCCGCCCGCCAGCACGATATGCGTCACACCATGCTTCGCGCACACGCCGATCAGATCGAACAGTTGCGGATGCATGGTGATCAGATTGACGCCAAACGGCTTGTCCGTCAGCGCCTTCGTCGCCGCGATTTCGCCATCCAGCAATTCCGGTGTCATGGCGCCGCACGCGATGAGGCCAAAGCCACCGGCGTTGCTGACAGCGGAAACGAGATTGCGTTCGGAAACCCAGCTCATCGCGCCGCAGATGATCGCGACTTCGCTCCCCAGCAGCGCGGTGCCCCGTGCCATTAGCGCATGAATATCTGCGCTCAAGAAGCCTGCTCCGCGTCAAGGCCATAGGCGCTGTGCAGCACGCGTACCGCAAGCTCTGTTTCGTCTTCGTCGATCAGCACGCTGACCTTGATCTCGCTGGTCGAGATTGCCTCGATATTGATGCCGCGATCCGCCAGTGTCTTGAACATGGTGGCGGCGACGCCCGCATGACTGCGCATGCCGACACCGACCACACTGATCTTGGCGATCTCCGCATCGGTGATGAGCCGCCGGAATCCGATGGCATCCTTGTTCCCTTCCAATATATCCACGCTGCGGGCAAGATCGGCGCGTGGCACAGTGAAGGTGACGTCCGTCTCTTCGGTATCCTTGCTGTCATTCTGGATGATCATGTCGACATTAATCGCAGCATCGGCAAGTGGTCCGAAGATGCTGGCCACCGCCCCCGGTTTGTCCGGTACGCGGGTGACGATGATCTTCGCCTCGTTCTTGTCGTGGGCGATACCGGTGATGAGTTGACGTTCCATTCTGGGGTCCTCTGAAATCCTGGCCTCTATTTCCTCTTCGCTGACGATCAGCGTGCCGGGCAATTCCTCCTGGGTCGGGTCGTCGAACGAACTGAGGACCTGAACCCGGACATTTTCCTTCATCGCGAGCGCTACGGATCGCGTCTGGAGTACCTTGGAACCGACCGATGCGAGTTCCAGCATCTCCTCATAGGTGACCATATCGAGCTTTCGCGCCCGCGCGACGATGCGCGGGTCGGTGGTATAGACGCCGTCGACATCGGTATAGATGTCGCACCGATCCGCCTTGACCGCCGCCGCGACAGCAACGGCCGATGTGTCGGACCCTCCTCGTCCCAGCGTCGAAATCCGTCCGTCCTCCATCATCCCCTGAAAGCCCGGGATGACGGCGACCTGACCCGCCGCCATTGCGGCGATCAGGGCTTCGGTCTCGAAGCTTTCGATGCGCGCCTTGGCATGGGCATCGACCGTGCGGATCGGCAATTGCCAGCCCAACCAGCTACGCGCATCGACACCCATGGCCTTCAGCGTCATTGCCAGAAGACCGCTCGTCACCTGCTCGCCAGAGGCGACAACGACATCATATTCCGCCGGATCGTAAAGCGGGCTCGCTTCCTTGCAGAACCCGACAAGTCGATCGGTCTCGCCCGCCATTGCGGACACCACGACAGCGACCTCGTTGCCCTGGCCCACGACATGCCTGACGCGCGCCGCCACATTGCGGATCCGCTCCATCCCCGCCATCGATGTGCCGCCGAATTTCATTACGATGCGCGCCATTTGATGCCAGACCTGTTGTTGGTTAGAGAGGGCATGGGCCTTCGCCGGGAACGCGAAAGCCGCGTCGCTATAGGAGGCAGGAACGCAGATGGCAAGCGAAGCGGGAACCACGATAGACCGGCGCGAGGCCGAGCATTTCGGCGCGCTTGCGACCGACTGGTGGGACCCGCACGGATCGAGTGCGATGCTCCACAAGCTCAATCCCGTGCGGCTCCGTTTCATTCGCAACGCGATTAACCGGCACTGGCAATCGGACGCGCGAGACATGCGCCCGCTTTCCGGAAAGAGCGCGCTTGATGCCGGATGCGGTGCGGGACTTCTTTGCGAGCCGCTCTCGCGTCTTGGGGCGGCTGTCACCGGTATCGACGCGGCCCCGGAAAATATCGACGCGGCGCGCAGTCATGCCGGGCTTGGCGGCCTTCCGATCGACTATCGCTGCTGCGGCGTCGAAGACCTGCCGATGGAGGCCCGGTTTGACCTCATCACGGCTATGGAGGTCATCGAGCATGTCACCGACCCGGCACTTTTCCTGCAACGACTTGCAAAGGCTCTCGCGCCAGACGGATTGATGATCCTGTCGACGCCCAATCGAACGCCGCTTTCCAGGCTTGCGATGATCACGCTGGGCGAAGGATTGCGGATCATCCCCAGGGGAACCCATGACTGGAACCGTTTCCTGACACCCGACGAACTGGTGGAGCTGCTCGCTGACGCCGGCCTCAGGATAATCGACCAGCGGGGCATATCATTCGATCCCGGCAAGGGCATGGTCCTGAGCGACAGGGACGCGCTCAACTATATTCTGAGCATTCGCCACGCAGGCTAAACGACACCTACCGGCAAGCCGCTCAAATCTCAAATCCGATCACCCTGTTGCTGGCAATCGCGCCGGTTATCCGCGCGCCGTCGATATCGAGCCAGCGCGGTGTCATCTCGACCCGTTTGCCCTCTATCATGGTCAGTAGATGTACGATGGTGAGGGTGTCAGGCGCCGAAAACTGGATCACAAGCCGTGAATCGCATGTCGGCGACGTGATCTCATAACTTCCGCTGCGATATGAAAACCTCCACCCGCCTTCCATCCCATACCAGGCGTTGCTCCTGACGATATGGCATTGCTCACCCTGCGCATCGGCCAGCCGCAGGTCGATGCGCATCGCGCCGGCTCCGCTCATCGGCGGAATGATGGCGAGCGGCGGATGGCCGTCGACCAGTATCGGTATCGACGTGCCGTGCACCGGTGCCATGCCACCCGCCACAATATCTGGCAGGCCCCGGAAATAAGGGAGTCTGGAGCGATCGAACCGCAGGTCCCGGGCAACCGGGCGCGCAACCAGGACAGCGAACTGCTCGCGGGTAATCGGTCGCTGGCTGAGAAGACCGAAGCAGGACGGGCAAAGCAACGCGACCGAAGCCATATCGACGTCCGTTTCCCCATCGCTGATACCCGCGAATACATGCACAGTTACGCCGCAGCGCACACAGCCATGACCACAACGATAGCCGATTTCCGCCCGCATTTCGTCGGGAGGATCGACGATACCAACAAAGAGAGTATCGGCCACGCCAGCTCTTTCTGCCCTCGCCCGCAGCCCCCGATCCGGAAACCGTGAGCGTCACCAAAACCCCGGCGACCCCTCATTTTCTATTGTGCAGTGCAGAAAGAACAGTTTCAGTAAATTGACTGTTGGTCAAGAGTCCGTTTCAATGGCGGGGTCTCTGGCTGGGGCAGGCGATTGATCATGGCCCGCGCCATCTGCCCAAGAACTTCGATCATTTTCGCCGATATCCCCGCGTCCAGATCTGGTTGCGCAGAAATCGCGCGTGTCATCGCATCGATCCATTGTTCGGCCGATGCCGGGTCAATCGCGACCGGATTATGCAGCGACATCACGCACAGGCCACGCTTCGCCCAATCGCTCGGTCCGCCCAGCCAGGCGGCAAGGAAAGAGGCCAGCCCAACCCTGACGCCGGAAAGGTCCGGTCCATGCAGTGCCCGCAATTCGACATAGGCCGGGTCCCGCTCCACCAGATCGTAAAAGCGCGAGACAATCGCGGCGACGGCATCGCTCCCACCAATCGATTCATATGGCGTCATCCGGATTCCGGAATTCATGACTTGCTCCCCTTCATCGGGAAGCAGCCTATGCGGGCCAGCAGGTGCTTCCTTGATCCCGGTCAAGCAAATGGCAGTTCGATCAGTCCGCTGTCAGAATTTTCAGTGTGCAGCGCCCCAGCTCTTGCCGCTTCCGACTTCGACGACAAGCGGCACGGACATTTCAACCAGCGGCGCTGCTGCATTTTCCATCACGTCGCGAATGACTCGCGCGGCGGCATCCGCGGCGTCCTCCGGAAGCTCGAAAACGAGTTCGTCATGCACCTGAAGCAGCATCTTCACCTCTTCGAGCCCTGCCTTGGTGAGCGCCGGCCCCATGCGCGCCATCGCCCGCTTGATGATATCCGCGCTGGTACCCTGAATCGGCGCATTTATTGCTGCGCGCTCTGCCCCCTGCCGTTCATGCATCACGCTTGCCTTGATGCGCGGAAACCAGGTCTTGCGGCCAAACAGGGTCTGGGTGAAACCTGTGGCGCGCGCCTTTTCCAGCGTCTCGTTGATATAGATGGCGATCCCCGGAAACCGGTCATAATATCGGGCGATCATGTCTTGTGCCTCATCGGGCGTGATTTCAAGCCGCGCCGCCAGACCCCAGCGCGAAATGCCGTAGAGAATGGCGAAGTTGATCGTCTTGGCCCGGCCGCGCGTGTCACGATCGACATGGCCGAACAGCTCCTGCGCGGTCGCGGCGTGAATATCCTCGCCACGGGCGAAGGCTTCCCTGAGCTGCGGGACATCGGCCATATGCGCTGCGATGCGCAGCTCGATCTGGCTGTAATCGGCGGCGAGCAACAGCTTGCCGGGCTCGGCGACGAAAGCATCACGGATCTGGCGACCAACCTCGGTTCGGATCGGGATATTCTGGAGATTGGGGTCGGTCGACGAAAGCCGACCTGTCTGTGCGCCGGTAAGACTGTAACTGGTGTGGACCCTGCCCGTTTCGGAATTGATCTGGGCCTGAAGCGCATCGGTATAGGTAGATCTCAGCTTTGCGAGTTGCCGCCAGTCAAGAACCTTGCGCGCGATATCGGCGCCGTCGGCTGCAAGGCGCTCCAGCACCGTGACATCGGTCGAATAGGCGCCGCTCTTTCCCTTCTTGCCTCCCTTGTATCCCAGTTTGTCGAACAGGATCGCGCCGAGCTGTTGTGTGCTGCCGATGGCAAAGGGCTGACCCGCAAGGTCGTGAATTTCCCCTTCCAGCGTCGCCAGCCCCTCGGTAAATTCTGCCGACAGGCGAGAGAGATAGGCGGCGTCAACCTTGATCCCCGTCCGTTCCATGTCGGCTACCGCAGAAATGAGCGGCCGGTCGACCAGCTCGTAGACGCGCGTCACGCCCTCCTGCGACAGGCGCGGCTTGAATATCTGCCATAGCCGGAACGTCACTTCGGCGTCCTCGGCAGCATATTCGGTCGCCCGGTCGAGCGGCACCTCGGCAAAGCTGATCGCTTTCTTGCCCGATCCTGCCACATCCTTGAACGCGATGCAGTCGTGACCGAGATGTTCACGCGCGGCCTCGTCCATCCCATGACCGGAAAGCCCCTTGCCAGCCTCCAGATCGAAACTCATCAGGATGGTATCGTCGAACGGGTGAACGTGAAGACCACCCAGCCCCGCTGCCTTGGCGGCGCGATCCAGCACGATCAGGTCGTATTTAATATTATGCCCGATCTTCAGAACGCCCTCATCTTCCAGCAAAGGCTTGAGCTTCCCAAGAACCAGTGCGGTATCGAGCTGATCAGGCCGCTCGGCGAACATGTCCGTTCCCCGGTGGCCGAGCGGAATGTAGCATGCCTTCCCCGGTCCGGTCGAAAGGCTGATCCCGACCAGCCGCGCGGAAACCGCATCGAGTGCATCGGTCTCCGTATCCACCGCGACGACCCCGCCGGCAAAGGCTTCGGCAATCCAGCCATCGAGCGCAGCCACATCCGCGACCGTCTCATATTGCGTCCGGTCGATCGGCGGCAGGTCCAGCCCCGGCGCCTCGGCCGGCTCGCTCCGCGCCATCGATGCCTGCTGTGCAGTGGGCGCTGCTCCCTCTCCCGCTCCGCCCGGCGAAGCCTGATTGAGCCGCGACAGCAGCGAATTGAATCCCTGTTCCGTCAGAAACTCTCTCAGCGGCTCGGGCGGTATGGCCCCGAGCGCAAAGTCCTCTATCGGCTCGGGTAACGGCACCTCAGCATGAAGCTCCACCAGTTGGCGCGAGAGACGCGCCATCCCTTCATGCTCGATCAGGTTTTCCTTCATCTTCGAAAGCTTCATGTCAGGCACAGCGGCGTAGACACCGTCGAGTGAGCCATATTCGTTGATGAGCTTCGACGCTGTTTTCGGCCCAATACCCGGAACGCCGGGCACATTGTCCACACTGTCGCCCATCAGGGCCAGCACATCGCCCAACTTGTTCGGGGCGACGCCGAACTTGTCCATCACATAGTTGTCTGCGCGGCGTTCGTTCTTCATCGTGTCCAGCATATCCACACCGGGCTGGATAAGCTGGGCGAGATCCTTGTCCGACGAGACGATCGTCACATGCCAGCCCCGCGCCACGGCTGCCCTGGTATAACTCGCGATGATGTCGTCCGCCTCGAATCCCTCCTCCTCGATACAGGGCAATGAGAATGCCCGCGTCGCATCACGGATAAGCGGAAACTGCGGAACCAGATCTTCAGGCGGCGGCGGACGATTGGCCTTGTACTGATCGTAGAGATCGTTGCGAAAAGTCTTGCTGGACTTGTCAAAAATAACGGCAAGATGGGTCGGTCCATCGGCGTGATGCAACTCGTTCGCCAGCTTCCACAGCATCGCGGTGTAGCCATAAACCGCACCGGCTGGTGTGCCATGACGGTTGGTCAGCGGTGGCAGTTGATGATAGGCGCGGAAGATGTAACCGCTGCCGTCCACGAGATAGAGATGATTCTGGTCTGCCATGGCGGTGGGATAGCAGGGCAAAGGGGAATGAAACAGATGCGGTTGCCGATTGTTGTAATGACATGTGGATAGGACGAACCGCGGGATGACAAGCTGGATCATGCTTGCCGGCGCTGCCCTCGTTGCGCTGATCACTCTCAATCCGAAACTGCTCAGAAACGCCGACTGGCGTGCGACCGTGACTCCGCTCGCCTCGATCATAGGCTCGGGCTTTCTCATCGCCGGACCGATACTGGGAGACGCGAGCGGAAGGCTCGCACCCTTCGCCATGTTCGGCCTATGCGCGACCGGCTGGCTGTTCGGATCGGCAATCCGGTACAATATCAGGCATGCAGAACCACTGATCGATCCGGACGGCTCCCCTTTGTGGCTCGAACGGATCGACAAGGCTTCCGATCTTGCGCTTGCGCTCGCCTATTTCGTCTCGGTCGCCTATTATCTCAATCTCTTCGCAGCCTTTGGCTTGCGTATGGCAAATATAGAGGCAGAAACGGCGGTCAGATGGCTCAGCGTCGGCGTTATCGCGACGCTGGGCAGTATCGGCACGCTGCGCGGGCTGCGCTGGCTGGAAAATATCGAGCTGCCCGCCGTCGGATTGAAGCTGGCGCTGATTTCCGGGCTTCTGATGGCGCTCGTGGTCAGCTTTGTGCTAGCGATATCCAACGGCCAGCTTTCGATCCCCCACATCGATCACCCCCGGGGAATGCACGAAATCGGCGTCCTGCTCGGCCTCGTCATACTGGTGCAGGGTTTTGAGACCTCGCGTTATCTCGGTCACAGCTACGACCGGCAAACCCGTATACGCTCAATGCGCAACGCCCAGATCATCGCAACGGCGGTCTATGTTCCCTTCATCACGATGATGACCCCCTATTTCCTCGCCAATCCGATCGAGGGCAAGCTCAGCGAAACGGCGATCATCGACATTTTGCAACCCTTGGGCTGGGCGGTCGCGCCGGTCATCATCGCAACGGCACTCGCCTCCCAGTTATCGGCGGCGGTTGCCGACATGAACGGCGCTGGTGGCCTTATCCGTTCTGCCAGCAGCAACCGGATCAACGTGAAATGGGGCTATGCCGCGACCGCCACGATATCGATCCTGATTACCCTGACGGCAAACATCTTCGAGATCATCGTATATGCGTCGAAGGCATTCGTTTTCTACTATGCGCTGCAGAGCGCGACGGCTCTGGTCCTCGCCTTGCAAAAGGAGCGGCGCAACCTCGTGCGCGCGGCGTTCTATGCACTGGCTGTAATGATCGCTATCGCCGTGCTTGCGCTTGGCGTTCCCGCAGAGGGCTGATCAGGGTCTGTGGCTGGCCGCCACGGCGCGGGCTACGCCCTGCATCAGCTCCCAGCGCTGAGGGATCGTGACCGTCGTGCTCGCGATCATGACGGCAACGGCATAGCTGGTTCCGTCCGGGGCGGTCATGATGCCGACATCGTTATAGCCGGTCGAGCGCGGTGCGAGGTCCTGTCCCGTGCCAGTCTTGTGCGCATAGATCCAGCCCGCCGGAACGCCACCCTTGACCCGTTGCGGCCCGGTTCGCGCTTCATGCATGGTATTAAGCAGATAAGCGGTAGAGGCCGGCGAGAGCATCTCGCCATTCTTTAGCTTGGCGAGCGCCAGCGTGATCGAACTGGGCGCGGCACCATCCGGTGGATTGGCGAGATAGTCGTCCAGGGCCTTTTCACGCACCGACCTGGGCAGGTTGGCACGCGCGGAATAGAAATTCCGACCGATTGACATCTTCTGATCCCAGATCAGACCCGCCGTCTTGCTCTGCAAAAGCCGTTCGCCGGGGCCAAAGCGGATATCCGGAATGAACCGGCGCGCGAGAAAGCCGCGAACGGCCTCCGGGCCACCAACGCGACGAAGCACGGCGTCATTCGCGGTGTTGTCGCTCTGCGTCATCGCGCGATAGAAAAGATCGGCAATATCGGTCGTATAGGTGCCGTTCTTCATCATCGCCGCGAGCGGCTGGTGAAAAAGCGTAAGATCGTTCGTACCCAGCGTGACGTTATCCTTCAGCGTCATGCGGCCGCGATCCACCGCATCGAGCATGGTCATCGCAACCCACAGCTTCGATACGCTCTGCTGCGGCATCAGCATATGGCCGTTATAGGATACATCCCAGTCGGCACCCACACGACGAACGGAAATACCGGCAGTACCCTTGAAGCTGGCGCCAAGCGCGGCGATTGCGGTCCTCAGTTCCGCCGGCGCGACCTGCTGGCGCGCACGCACGATCGGCACAGTGATAGCAGGAGCCGCTGCAGCTGGAGCAACTCTGGGAGGCTGTATGGCGGCTTGCCGGGCTGAAAGTGATGCATCAGCCACACAACCGGAAAGCAGGCCTACCACAACCAGCGACCGGGTCCACAGACCGGACGGTCGCCGTTGCGAAATCCGATAATTCGCGCGCCTGCCCCGCTCTATCTTCATCCCACCCAATTCCAGTTCGTCCATCTATTATCGACCCGCCGGTTCACCGCGCGCTCATCCACGTCGCGTAACACTTAGCCCCTCACCCAATCTGGTTATTTTCCCGCGCGATGCCAGTGAATATGCGACGAACGATTCAAATATTCGGTTAACTTGAGGAACCGGACGCGAAAATTGGCGAGACAAGAGGTAGTGGGGCTTAGTGACTGAAACGATTTCGATTTTCCGTAGAACAGCGCTGCGCTGGGTGATTTCCGGCATCGCAGCCGCCGCTGCGCCCGGCCAGAAACTGTATGCTGCGTCGGCTACAGGCTCTTCTCCGTCGCGGTTGTCCGTCAGGGCAGCCGGCTCGACAAGCAAATCAGGTGACGACCTGCTGCTGATCCCCGGTCTGGCGAGCGGACCCGCCGTCTGGTCGCGGCTCGCGGCACAGGTGCCGGGCCATCGGCTGCACTTCGTCCACGTGGCGGGTTTTGCCGGAAAAGCAGCGGGTCCGAATGCGAAAGGGCCGCTACTCGATCCGCTTGTCGACGAGTTGACACGCTACATCCGGGCGAACGGACTTCGGGCTCCAGCGCTTATTGGCCACAGCATGGGCGGCACGCTCGCGATGAAGCTCGCCCTGCGGCGCGACATCCGCATCGGCCGCCTGATGGTCGTCGACATGCTTCCCGAAGGCTCGGCAATGCTCGGCGGAACCGCGCAGGGCATGGGCTATCTCGCCCAGCAACTGAACGGATATTTTACGGGCACGAAAGCAGGGCGGCAGCTTCTCGCCGATATGGTGATGCAGAATCCTGCGGCGCGCGACAGCGATCCGATGGTGATCGCGCAGGCATTGACAGAGCTGGCGCAAACCGATCTGTCGTCGGGGCTTGCAGGCATCACCTGCCCGTTGTCGGTTGTTTACGCCCTGTCGGGCGACGCCGCGATGCAGGCGGCACAGGCACGGCGCTATCGCACGGCTTATGCTACCGCGCGTCAGCCAACATTCACGGGCATAGGACCGAGCGGTCATCTGGTGATGCTGGATCAGCCTACAAAATTCGCGGCCGCAGTCGCGCGCTTCCTGCGCTGAAAATATTCCTGCCTTCTTGACTCAAATCAAATGCCGCGGGCTCGGCATGTGGCACTCAGGTTGTGGCGGCAGGTTCTTTCCTTCCGCTGAGGCGAATTTCCCACGCCTCCTCCTCGGCACTTCTAAAGGGCGCGTTCCTTGTGAGCGCGCCCTCTTTTTATGTGCAATACGCCAACTGCCTGGCGCAATTATGAAGGGATGGCCTCTACGCTCAATCCAGCGCCTTGACGATTTCCTCGACCATTTTCTTGGCGTCGGCGAGGAGCATCATCGTGTTGTCCATGTAGAACACGTCATTGTCGACACCGGCATAGCCGACGCCGCCCATGGAGCGCTTGACGAACAGCACAGACTTGGCATTGGCGACATCGAGGATCGGCATGCCATAGATCGGCGAAGTCTTGTCGGTCTTCGCCGCCGGGTTGGTCACGTCGTTCGCGCCGATGACAAAGGCGACATCCGCCTGACCGAACTCGCTGTTGATGTCCTCCAGTTCGAACACCTCGTCATAGGACACGTTCGCTTCGGCGAGCAGCACGTTCATATGCCCGGGCATGCGTCCCGCCACAGGGTGGATCGCGTATTTGACGTTAACGCCCTTCTCCTTGAGCATATCGCCCATTTCCCTGAGCGCATGCTGCGCCTGCGAGACCGCCATGCCATAGCCGGGAACGATGATGACATTTTCGGCCTGCTCCATCAGGAAGGCAGCGTCCTCGGCAGAGCCCCGCTTCCACGGACGCTGCTCCTTCGCCTCGCCGCCTCCGCTCGACACCTCCGCTCCGAAACCGCCGGCGATAACGCTGATGAACCCGCGATTCATCGCCTTGCACATGATGTAGGAGAGGATTGCGCCCGAGCTACCTACCAATGCGCCGGTGATGATCATCGCCGTGTTACCGAGCGTGAATCCCATCGCGGCGGCGGCCCAGCCCGAATAGCTGTTCAGCATCGAGACGACCACCGGCATATCCGCGCCACCGATCGGGATGATCAGCAGGAAGCCAATCAGGAACGACAGCGCCGTTACCGTCCAGAATATCCAAGGGCTCTGGTCCTGCGTGAAATAGGCCACGAGGCCGAATATGGCTGCCAGCGTGCCGAGGTTGATCACGTGGCGCATCGGTAGCAGGATCGGCTTGCCCGACATGTTGCCATTCAATTTGAGGAATGCGATAACCGAGCCGGAAAAAGTGACGGCACCGATGGCGACGCCCAGACCCATCTCGATCCGGCTGGCCGTGAAAATCTGTCCAGCCTCGTCGGCGATGCCGAAGGCAGCCGGGCTGAGATAGGCGGCCGCGCCGACGACCACCGCTGCCATGCCGACAAGGCTGTGAAAAGCCGCCACAAGCTGCGGCATATCGGTCATCGCAATCTTGCGTGCGATGATGAACCCGATGACGCCACCGATGGCGATTGCTGCCACGATCTCTGGCAGCGCAACAATATCGTGCGTGTAGAGCGTCGTGGCCACCGCGATGGCCATGCCTGCCATACCGAAGCGGTTGCCCTGGCGGGATGTGGCAGGGCTGGAAAGCCCACGCAGCGCGAGAATGAACAGAACTCCCGCGACGAGATAGGCAAGCGCAACCTGCCAGGGGAGCTGGGCTAGTTCGTGCATCACTTGCGCTCCTTCTTCTTGTACATCGCAAGCATGCGCTCTGTGACGGCAAAGCCGCCGAAGATGTTGACGCTGGCGAAAACGACGCCGGCAAGGCCCAGCCATTTGGCAAGACCGCTGCCCGCCTCCGCGCTCGCAATCAGCGCGCCGACGATGATCACGGAGCTGATCGCGTTGGTGACCGCCATCAACGGCGTGTGCAGCGCCGGTGTCACCGACCAGACGACATAATAGCCGACGAAACAGGCCATCACGAAAATCGAAAGAATGGAAATGAAGTCCATCTTGTCCCCCTTGTCCACAGGCTCCCAGTCCGGAGCCGGGGCATTATCAGTTGGCCAGAAGCCTCTCGTTCACCACCTTGCCGTCTTTGGTCAGGCGGATGGCGTTGCCGATCTCCTCGTCAAGCTCCGGCGCGTTTTTCTCCTTGTCCCAGAAGGCGGAGAGGAAGTTGTAGAGATTGCGGGAAAACAGCGCGGATGTATCCGCTGCAAGGCGCGAGGGAACATTCCTGTGCCCGACGATCTTAACGCCGTGTTTTTCTACAACCTCGCCCGCAACGGCGCCCTCGACATTGCCGCCCTGCTCAACCGCCAGATCGACGATCACGCTTCCGGGCCGCATCGTCGCGATCTGCGCATCGGAAATCAGGCGCGGCGCGGGCCGTCCCGGAATCAGCGCGGTCGTGATGACGATGTCCTGCTTGGCGATGTGATTGGACACCAGTTCGGCCTGGGCCTTCTGATACTCTTCGGACATCTCGGTGGCGTAGCCGCCCGATCCCTCGCCCTCGATACCCTTTACATCCTCGACGAAAATCGGCTTTGCACCAAGGGACATGATCTGCTCCTTGGTCGCGGACCGCACGTCGGTCGCCGACACCTGCGCGCCCAGACGCCGCGCAGTCGCAATTGCCTGAAGGCCCGCGACTCCCACGCCCATGATGAACACCTTGGCGGCCGAGATAGTGCCCGCCGCCGTCATCATCATCGGAAAGGCCCGGCCATATTCCGCCGCAGCGTCCAGCACCGCCTTGTATCCCGAAAGGTTCGACTGAGACGACAATATGTCCATCGATTGCGCGCGCGTGATGCGCGGCATGAACTCCATCGCCAGCGCCTCAACGCCCGCAGATGCATAGGCATCTACCCGTGCCCGCTCGCCAAAAGGATTCAGCGAGGCTGCCAGCATCGCACCCGCCTTCTGGCCGCCCAGCGATGCCGGATCAGGCCCCTGAACACCCAGGATGATGTCCGCGTCCTTCAGCGTCGCATTACGATCGCCAATGCTCGCGCCAGCCGCTGTATAATCGCCATCAGCGATGGATGCGGTCAAACCCGCGCCTTGCTCGACCGCCACGTCAGCACCCAGCGCAATGTACTTCTTCACCGTCTCAGGCGTAGCCGCAACACGCTGCTCGCCCGTGGCAAGCTCCTTCAATACTGCTATCTTCACTTATGCCCCCTAACCAACGATCATGCGATGATCAGGATCACCAGCACGGCCACCGCGGCGGAGAGAATCGTTCCCCATTTGATCAGGCTGATAAAGCCCGAATAGGTATTTTCGGCCATTTTCATATCGTTATGCGACGTCATGATAGCTCCCTAGCTGATTGTCATGTTGACGTTCGCGAGAACCCTTAAGGTGAATTGGATGGCCTCACAAGCATGCAATTAACGTTGCAACATTTCGATTAACAAGGTTTTTACCCAGCGGTGCTATTCGGTTTGACCACTCAAGGAATGCGGATGGCATTGAACGGAACCCCATTGTTGATGCTGATCGACGACGAACCGGCGCAAAAGCGCCTGGTTTCGGCGCTCGCCGCGCGTGGCGGATGGCGCACTATCTTCGCCAGCGACCACCAGACCGCAATAGCGGCGCTGGGGACGCGCGAAGGGACGCAGCTCGATGCCGTGCTGATCGATCAGTGGAACCCGAACATCAAACCGATCGATATTATCATTCAGTTGCGTGAACGCCGTCCGACCCTCCCCATATTGGTGCTGACATCCAGCAACAATGTCCTCGACGCGGTCGAGGCGATGCGGGCGGGCGCCACCGACTATCTGGCAAAACCGATCGCCCCTGATCGCCTGCTTGCCGCGCTCAACGCAACGCTCGACCGGTGCGAAACCAGATCCGGCGAACTGCGCCCGCTGACCGAAAAGCTTACAACACCCCTCGCCTTCAATGAGATCGTCGGCGCGAACCCGCAATTTCTCGCCGCGCTGGCGATTGCCGCCAAGGCGGCGCGGGCGCGCGTGCCGGTGCTGATCGAGGGAGAAAGCGGCGTTGGCAAGGAAGTGATTGCGCAGGCCATCCATTCCGCCTCTCCGCGCCACAAGAACCGTATGATCGCGGTCAATTGCGGGGCAATCCCGACCAATCTCGTTGAATCCGAACTTTTCGGGCATGAACGCGGCGCCTTCACCGGCGCATTCGAGCGTCATGTCGGCAAGTTCGTTGATGCCGACATGGGAACGATCTTTCTCGACGAAGTCAGCGAAATGCCCCTCGATGCGCAGGTGAAATTGCTGCGCGTATTGCAGGAGGGCGAAGTTCAGCCGCTTGGCGCGCGCCTGCCCGTGCATGTCGACGTCCGCGTCATCGCCGCGACCAACAAGGTCCTGGAGCAGGAAGTGGCGGAAGGCCGGTTCCGCGAAGACCTCTACTATCGCCTCAACGTGATGCATGTCGTCGTGCCGCCGCTGCGCGACCGCAAGAGCGACATTCCCGCGCTTGCCCGCCATCTGCTCTCGCGCTTGTCCGGCCAGCACGGCATACGCAGCCTAGGCATCACCAACGAGGCGCTGACGCTGCTGACACAACATGAATGGCCGGGCAATGTCCGCCAGCTCCAGAATGCGCTGTTCCGGGCCGCCGTGCTGTGCGAAGGCGACGCCCTGACACCGCTGGATTTCCCGCAGATCACCGCCCAGATCGAAATGCAGGGCAAGGGCGGTGAAACCCGAGTGACCGGGAACCGCAATGCGAATGAAGACGGCGGCGCGATCACCCTGTTCGAACAGAATGGCCATATTCGCCAGCTCACGGACATCGAGGCGGATGTTATCCGTCTCGCCATCGGCCATTATCGCGGTCGGATGACGGAGGTCGCGCGGCGTCTGGGCATCGGCCGTTCCACCCTTTACCGCAAGCTCAGCGAACTCGGAATCGACAACGCCGCATAACGCAACGCGCAGCCGTCCAGGCCAAATCCCGGATCAGCCCTCGGTCAGTGCCGCATCGCGCAGGCCACGCCAGACATGCACTGCCTGCACCGTCTCCTCCACGTCGTGGACGCGCAACATCTGGGCGCCCGAACCGAGCCCCCGCATCGCAAGCGCGAGCGAGCCACCCAGTCTCCGGTCGGCCGACGCCTCGTTGGAAAGAGCGCCAATGATGCGCTTGCGGCTTGCGCCGAGCAGCACCGGCACGCCAAGCGCCTGATAAAGCGCCAGCCTGTTCATGATCGCGAGACTGACCGCCAGCGGCTTTCCGAAACCGATGCCCGGATCAGCGACAATGTTCGCGCGCGGAACGCCCGCCGCTTCGCATGCCGCAATCCGCGCTTCCAGCCAGTCGAAAATGTCGGTCACCGCATCCCCGTAATCGCCGCCTTTGTGCGGATCGTCGCCCGATGAAGGGCTGTGCATCAGCACGACAGGACAACCGGCCTCCGCCACCACCTCCAGCGCGCGTGGATCATGCATGAGGCCGGAAATATCGTTGACGATCGCCGCACCCGCGTTGAGCGCAGCCTCCATCACGCCCGCCTTGCGCGTATCGACCGATACAGGCACTCCACTCGCGGCCAGTCGCTCGATTACGGGAACCACGCGCGCGATCTCGTCGACCTCCGCCACCTTGTCCGCTCCCGGACGGGTCGACTCGCCGCCGACATCGACGATAGCGGCACCGGCCGCGACCATCGCGAAACCGGCGTCGGCCGCGGCCTGCGGATCGCCCAGATGCTTGCCACCATCGGAAAAGCTGTCCGGCGTCATGTTCATTATGCCCATGACCTGAGGCACGTCGAACCGGACTATCCTCTCCCTGAGCGCAAGTGGCGGACGGATTGTCGAAATGTTGGCAGCAAGCGAGGCGGCACGCATCGCCAGCGGTTCGGGAAGATGAGCGCACCATTCGGGAAAAGCAGCAACGGAGACACGGTCTCGCTGGATCACGGCCTGGTGGCGGGCAGTGATCTCATAGCCCTGGAACCAGAGCAGCCCGCCGCCCATCCGCGCGGTCTGTCCGTCCAGCCCCACCGGACTTTCAGCGAACCATATGGGACGAAGGTAGAGCTTCGTGTCGGGAACGAGCAGCGACGGGTCGATCATGAGGCGGCGTTATGGGCGCGCGGGGCCATGCTGGCAAGCCGCGATGCTCGTCACTTCTCTTCCAGCCAGGCCAGAATCCGGTCGGCAATCTGGAGGTTGTTCCTGTCCTGCATCAGCATATGGTCATTGCCCATGATGCCGACATCAGGGAGCAGCAACAGGCTCGCGTCGACGCCCGCTCGCCGCGCAGCTGCCATCCATTTGCGACAGTCCGCAAGGCGCGGCCCCCAGCGCGGGTGCTCCGGCACATGATCACCCCAGACCAGAAGAATGCGTGTTTTGCCGTAGACCGACATATTCTCCGTCTGACTTGGGCAGGTTCCCTCGATCGCGACGATGGCGACAACGTTCTTTGCCCCGGCCGCCATTGCCTCGAACGGGAAGATGCCCGATTGCGAGTGGCTGACAAGCACGCTGCCGCCGACCTTCGCCGTCAGTTCCGGCAGGGCGGCGACCGTCGGCGATGGATTTCCGTCTCGCACGGTCCAGTCGGGCACCATCTGCTTCCAGAATTCAGGCAGTGCCTCGATCGGATATTGCAAGCCGGAATAAACCTCGCCATAGCGCGGGCCGAAGCGGAAGGCAGTCCAGGTCGCCTCGCGGCCCGGCCAGCGCGCTCCTGTCAGCGTTTCGGGCGCCGCCTCGCCGTTCTTGACCGCGTTGACCGCAGAAATGTCGAGCGCGGAGCGCCCGCGCCCCGCCTGATCCAGCACATAGACGGGGTAGCCGCGGCGCAGCAGATATTCGTCCCAGCCCATGCGGCCATCGGGCGTCGTCTCCCATGTCTTGCCCGTGAGGCAGCATCCGTGGATCAGGACGAAGGCGGGTCGCGTTCCCGCGTCGACTGGGCGTTGATAATGGACATAAACCTGATCGACCGCAACCGTGCCTTCAACTCCCGAAATAGAGTTCTCGGGGTCCTGCGCCAGATGGCTGGAATGCAGGTCGTGTCCGCCGACGAAAAAGCTGCCCTGGCCCGCAATAACCAGCGGCGCATCCCCGCCGGAAGAGGGCTGATCCGCCAGCGCCGGCTGAATGGACAGCGACAGCAGCGCGGCGATCAAGAAGAGAAACCTGTTCATGCGCAATGTATGCCGGGAAGCCACAATAGTCGCAAGCGGAGCGGAGAGCCGCAAGGCGATGTTGCAGTGCGTGCTACAGTCTCGGTGGGCATAGCGCCTCGTCCGTATCGTCCCATTCGCCCACCTTTTCCACAAGCGGCCCATCTGATCGGCCACGCCATCACGGAAAGCGGGAAAAAGAGCTAAATTCCTGCCAGAACATCTCAGGCCCGATGGTCCCGGGCCGGTGGGCAAACCATTTCATTGCACCCGAATTCGCAACGGGATCGGGCGCCAATCCCACATGCAGGAATAGCGTTTTCCCACTCAGGCACCGCGATTTCCGCCGAAATATAGGCTGGATCCCATGAAAAAACATGGGAACGAATGTGGTTTACGCCGCACCGCAAAACACCAGAAAGCACCGGAAAGCGCGGTCCGGTCGAACAGCGACCACCGCGCTTCCAGCTTGCAAAAAGACAATTCGGAGAATTTGGTGCCATGTTGAGATCAGAGGGAAATCTTGAAGACTTCGTGCAATCGGAACCGGGCACAGGCATCGATACCGCATCGCAAGATAACAACGGCAAGATAGCCGCCGACCGTGTTCCCTCCAGCCTGCCCGCGATCGATATTTCCCGTATGCATGGAACCGAATCTGAACGCTCGACCTTCATTAGGGATCTGCGCCATATTCTCCATGAACACGGCTTTTTCTACCTTCATGGACATGGCGTCGCTCCTTCCCTGATCGAAGAGATAATTTCCGCATCCAAGCAGTTTTTCGCATTGCCGGAGAAGGACAAGCTGGCAATCGAGATCACCCGGTCACCGCAATTCCGCGGATATACCCGCGCGGGCATGGAAATCACCGCCGGACAGCAGGACTGGCGCGAACAGGTCGATTTCGACCGCGAGGAAGAAACCGTGGCGCAGGAACCCGGCACACCGGCATGGAAGCGGGCGATCGGTCCCAATCAGTGGCCGGCTGCGATGCCCGGCCTCAAATCGACCATCCTGCGCTATCAGGAGGAAATGACCCGCGTCGCCATCGACGTGCTGAAGGCAATTGCCCTGGCGCTCGGCCAGGATGAGAACGTCTTTGAACCGATGTACGCCGCGGGGCCCCGCCAGCACCTGAAGATACTGCGTTACCCCGGCCGCGACAGTTCCGGTTCAAATCAGGGCGTAGGTGCGCACAAGGACGGCGGCCTGGTGACCATTCTGCTGCAGGACGTACTCCCCGGCCTGCGCGTGCAGGCGCAGGACGGAAGCTGGGTCGACGCGCCGCCCGTCCCGGGCTCATTCGTCGTGAACACGGGCGAATTGCTCGAACTGGCGACCAACGGCTTCGTGCGCGCGGATGTCCATGCCGCGATCACACCACCCGCCGGCACGGAACGATTTTCAGTTCCGTTCTTTCTGGGCGCCAGCCTGGAAGGTAGCATCCCCTTCATCGACCTGCCCCCGGAACTCAAGCGGGTGGAGCGGGGAGTCAGCACTGAAGCCGATAATCCCTTGTTCCGCGATGTAGGCCAGAACCACCTGAAGGCGCGCCTCCGCTCGCATCCGGATGTCGCGGCCATCCACTATGCTGATGTAGCCTGAACCCATTCGCTTCCCGGCAATTGCCGCCCGCGTTTCTTTGCCGTTGGCCTGCCCAGGACTTCGGTCTAGGAAAAGCGCGCGAAACACCGGGAGACGGAGGGGTTCGATGCCTTTCATCTATATAGTGATAGCCTTCTGGGCAGGGGCGGTCCTGCCACTGCAGGCCGCCATGAATGCACGGCTTGCGAAGGCGATTGGTGGGCCGATCTGGGCGGCGACCTTCACGTCACTTGCCGTTGCCGCGACGCTCATTGTCGCGGGCGGACTGCTGTTGCGCACAGCACCCAGAACGGCTGACCTGCCCTCCGTTCCTTGGTGGGCATGGCTCAGCGGCATCTGCGGTGCGATCTTTCTGGGCGGAACGACGTTCGCGATCCCGAAGCTGGGCGCCGCGAACCTCGTGGCACTGGTCATGGCCGGCCAGATTATATGTGCCATGATGCTCGACAGTTTCGGCCTGCTAGGACTCACGGCTCAGCCGGTCAGCCCTCAACGGATACTGGCGGCCGCAATGCTTGTCGGCGGAGCAGCACTCATGAGCACGCGGTAACCGCCTCAGGGCTCTGTGGCGAGCAGATAGGTCTGACGAAAGCTGTCGATCGGACGCAACCCGTCGCGCGTTTCAACATGCCAGAATGTCCAGCCGTTGCAGGACGGCGCATTCTGAAGTTTCGCGCCGAGCCGATGGATCGACCCGGTATCCTTGCCGCATTCCAGGCTGCCGTCCGCGCGCACTCGCGCCTTCCAGCGCCGCTTCGTATCGACCAACGCGGTTCCGGGCACGAGATAGCCGGTTTCGACCAGCGTTCCGAAGGCGACCTTGGGCTGCTGCCTGGGGCTCTGCATGATGGACAATGCACTCTCATCGAGCGGCAGTGCGGCCTCGATCCGCTCCAGCGCCGCCTCGATATAGCCTTCCTCACGCTCTATGCCGATCCACTTGCGCCCCAACCGCTTGGCGACCGCCCCGGTCGTGCCTGTCCCGAAGAATGGATCGAGCACAACATCGCCCGGCTGGGTGCTTGCGAGCATGACGCGATAGAGCAGTGCTTCCGGCTTCTGGGTCGGGTGGACCTTGTGCCCTCCCTTCTTCAACCGTTCCTGTCCGTTGCAGATCGGAAGCACCCAGTCAGAGCGCATCTGCAACTCATCGTTCAGCGTCTTCATCGCGTGATAGTTGAACGTGTATTTAGCCTTCTCGCTCTGGCTCGCCCAGATCAGTGTCTCGTGCGCGTTTGTGAAGCGGGTGCCCTTGAAATTGGGCATCGGATTCGCCTTACGCCAGACGATGTCGTTGAGGATCCAGAAGCCCTGATCCTGCATCATGCTGCCGACGCGGAAGATGTTGTGATAGCTGCCGATCACCCAGATGCTGCCATTTGGCTTCAGAATGCGCCGCGCCTCGGTCAGCCAATCGCGCGTGAACGCATCATAGACGGCGAAGCTGTCGAACTTGTCCCACTCGTCAGTCACCGCGTCGACATGACTGCCGTCCGGCCGGTTGAGATCGCCGCCCAGTTGCAGGTTATAAGGCGGATCGGCGAAGATCATGTCGATGCAGGCATCCGGCAGCGCGCGCATCCTTTCGATGCAGTCACCCCGCAGCACGCAATCGGTCCCGATTGCCTCCGTCGCCCTGACAGCGGCCTTGCCACCGCGCGTGCCGACACGTTCCAATACACCCATTTGCTTCCCCCGATAGCGGCTTCGCGAACCGGAATGAGTCCTCGGACTCCCGCCGTCAATCTCGGTAATCTTGGTTAATTCTTCGTAAACGGGTCTTTCCGGCGAGTCCGAAGCGTGAACGAAGCCAGATATTGAGTCCGCCAACGCGAAAGAGACTCAATATGTCGTGGTGTGGCGCAAAAGACTCACGCCAGATGTGGAGTGAAAAAATTTCTTAGAGCAGACTGAGCTGCGCAACCGGAGCGAAACTGCGCCGGTGAAGCGGGCTGGGGCCATGGCGTCGCAATGCGTCCAGATGGTCGGGCGTGCCATAGCCCTTGTTGCGGTCCCAGCCATAATGCGGGTGAACTAGAGCCGCCTGCCGCATCATCGCGTCGCGATGCTCCTTGGCAATGATCGAGGCGGCTGAGATGCAGGGCTCAATGGCGTCTCCTCCGACAATCGCCCGCGCATGCCAACGCCAGCGATCCACTCTACCCTTCGGCGTCTTGTTGCCGTCGATCAGAACTTCGACGGGATCGCAGCCGATCTTTACACACAACCCCTCAACCGCCAGCGTCATCGCCAGCATCGTAGCACCGAAGATGTGGAGGCGGTCGATCTCCTCGACATCGACCACTCCCACCGCCCAGTGACACCGGCGACGGATGGTGTCGGCAAGGGTTGCCCGGCGGGCCTCCGGTATCTTCTTGCTGTCGTCGAGCCCTGCAGGTCGCGGCTTGCACAGGATCACGGCCGCCGCGACAACCGGCCCTGCGAGCGGCCCCCGGCCCGCCTCGTCAACGCCCGCGATCAAGTAAAGGGCTCCACAGGAAAGCCCATCGGTCCATGGCCCTGCCCCAGACCGGGTGCGGATTGCAGCGCAGCACGGACATAGCGACGCGCGCGGGCGATGCTATTGGGCAAAGTCATGCCTTGCGCCAGCCCGGTGGCGATGGCGCTGGCAAGAGTGCAGCCCGTGCCATGGGTGTGTGGCGTGTCGATGCGTACATCGGACCAGACGGTCTCTGTGCCGTCGGTATCGATCAGACGGTCGGTCAGTATGTCCCCTTCTCCATGGCCGCCCTTTGCAAGCAGCGCGCAGCGTTGCGTCAGGACCGCCCTCTCGCCTCCTAAGGCTTCCAGCTCCGGCAGATTGGGCGTGGTCAGGATGGCAAGCTTCATCAATCGCGCGAAGGCCGCGATCGTGTCTGCATCCGCGAGCACCGAACCACTGCTCGCGACCATGACGGGGTCGAAAACAATGGGCACCCAGTCCAGCCGTTCGAGCCGATCCGCCACCGCGTGCGCCGTATCTGCCGATCCGATCATGCCAATCTTCACCGCGTCCACACCAATGTCGGAAAGCACAGCGTCAATTTGCGCAAGTACCATGTCCGCCGGCACCGTATGCACCGCACTCACGCTCAAACTATTCTGCGCGGTGATTGCGGTGATCGCCGTCATCGCATGACCGCCCAGCGCGGATATCGCCTTGATGTCCGCCTGAATGCCCGCACCGCCGCCGGAATCGGACCCGGCGATCACAAGGACGCGCGCAGTCATCCCTTGAAGCGGCGGATGGTCGAGGCTGGATTGTCCGCGAGCATTTTCCCCACGCGCGTCGGCCGGTCAAGCAGATCGCCCCCGCATGTCGGACAGCGATCGTCCAGCGCCTCTGCGCATTCTGCGCAATAGGTGCATTCGAACGAGCAAATGAACGCGCCGCCCGCGTCGGGAGGCAGGTCGGCTCCGCACCGCTCGCAATCCGGCCGCATTTCGAGGGTCATGCCGCAACCCTCGCCACCTCGGCGCAGATCCGCTCCACGACATCCTTCACCAGATCCTCGCTATCTCCCTCGGCCATCACGCGGATGACCGGTTCGGTGCCGGAAGGGCGGATGACGAGCCGCCCGCTGCCGTTGAGTTCCGCCTCCGCCTGCGCGATCACGCGTTTGACATCGTCATGGTCCAGCGGCGCGCCACCACCAAAACGTACATTCTTCAGCAATTGCGGCACCTTGTCGAACTGATGCAGCAGCTCGCTCGCCGGCTTTCCGGAGCGGACCAACGCCGCCAGCACCTGAAGCGCCGCAATTGTGCCGTCACCGGTCGTGGCATAGTCTGTCAGGATCATGTGGCCCGATTGTTCGCCACCGACATTATATCCCTTGGCGCGCATCTCCTCCAGCACGTAGCGGTCGCCGACCTTGGTACGAACGAGCGAAATCCCCTTTTCGCCCAGGAAGCGTTCAAGTCCGAGATTTGACATCACCGTCGCGACGAGTCCTCCACCCGACAAACGCTCCTCCTGCGCCCAGCGCGAAGCAATGAGGGCCATGATCTGATCGCCGTCGATGATCTCGCCCTTCTCGTCGACGATGATCAGCCGGTCGGCATCGCCGTCCAGTGCGATCCCGATATCGGCCCCGGCGGAGAGAACGGTTTCCTGCAACAGCAGCGGCGCGGTCGATCCGCATGCGTCGTTGATATTCGTGCCGTTGGGCGAAACACCGATGCTGACGATTTCCGCGCCCAATTCCCATAATGCGCTGGGTGCCACCTGATAGGCCGCGCCATTGGCGCAATCGATCACGATCTTGAGCCCATCCAGCCGCAACTCGGCAGGAAAGCTGGACTTGAGCGCATGGATATAGCGCCCGCGCGCATCTTCGACGCGCCGTGCGCGCCCGATATCCTTTGCATCGGCGAGCGCCATATCCTGATCGAGCATCGCCTCGATCTTCATCTCGTCCTTGTCGGAGAGCTTGTAACCGTCCGGTCCGAACAGCTTTATACCATTGTCGAAATAGGGATTGTGGCTGGCCGAGATCATGACGCCAAGGTCCGCACGCATCGAATGGGCGAGCATTGCGACGGCGGGCGTCGGGATCGGCCCGAACTGGACGACATCCATGCCGACCGACGTAAACCCGGCGACCAGCGCGT
This sequence comes from Sphingobium sp., assembly GCA_050176605.1. Lineage (GTDB taxonomy): Bacteria > Pseudomonadota > Alphaproteobacteria > Sphingomonadales > Sphingomonadaceae > Sphingobium. Next base: position 32,000 of record JBFXHW010000004.1, read on the forward strand.
TTTCAACCATATAGCCCGAAAGCCGCGTATCCTTGCCTATGACGACGCGGTGGCGGTGGGAACCGCGCAGGAAATGCGTGCCGGCCGCCATGCCAATCTTCATCGCCAGCTCTGCAGTCATCGGCCACTGGTTGGTTCGCCCGCGAATGCCATCAGTACCGAAATATTTGCGGGTGCCCAAAACGCGCTCCTGACCTTCAGAATTATCCCTTTGTGGCCATAGCGAAAATAAAACTGGCCCGAAAGGCTTTGCGGCGCGGGTCATCAGTCAATAATCATAACATCCCGGATCCGATGGAGGCCCCATGCGCAAAGCTCTTTTCATACTCGCCAGTCTGATCCTCGGCCTGATCATCGGCATGGCGATGAAGGATGCAGCGCCCGGCTGGCACGATACGGCAAAGACAGTCGGCGGGCTTTGGCTGAACGGACTCAGGATGACGGTCATCCCGCTGGTCGTATCACTGCTGATCGTTGGCATCGTCCAGACGGCGCGTGTCGCAAGCGCGGGGAAACTGGCGGGACGTGGCGTCGCAATCATGATCCTGCTTCTCTGTATATCCTCCGCGCTGG